>CAYGMX010000384.1:0-1172 GCA_964351055.1 uncultured Loktanella sp.
AGACAGCGGAATTCATCAGATTGTAGCGCACTGACTGCTTACTACAAGGGCCGTTGGCGGCGCCCTCACCTCTCTTGAACGGACCTGCATACTTATGACCAACGCGACCTCAGAGCGCACAATACTCACCTGCACCTGCGAGAATACAATGGCACCGGATGGGGGCGCGCTGGCAAAGGCTGGCTGTGCTGGCGGTCCTTCGGTCACCCAACTCTGCCGCGCAAATCTGGATCATTTCCGCGCGGCCCTTGCCAAGGGTTTGCCCGTGACAGTGGCTTGTACCCAAGAAGCCCCCCTATTTTCAGAAATTGCATCGGATGAGGCCCCCGATCTGCCCTTGTCCTTTGCCAACATTCGCGAAACTGCGGGCTGGACCCAAGACGCCAAAACCAGCGGCCCGAAAATGGCCGCGATCATCGCAGCGGCTGCGGTCGCCCCTGCACCGTTCGGGGTCACCACGCTGGAAAGCAACGGTGTCACTTTGATCCTTGGTCGCGACGAGGCCGCGATTGATGTGGCTACGGCCCTATCCGAGCATCTGGACATCACGGTCCTGCTGCAACCCGGTTCCCGCGTCATACCACCCGCACAAACCAGATTTCCGGTTCTGCAAGGCCGCATACGGTCAGCGTTGGGCCATTTGGGGGACTTCAGGCTGACAGTTGATGATTACGCAGCACCGCAGCCTTCGTCGCGTGATGTGTTGAAGTTTGAAACGGCGCGGGATGGTGCTGTGTCGCGTGCGGATCTGATCGTCGATCTCACGGGCGGGCAGCCGCTTTTTGCAGCCCATGACCTGCGGCCCGGCTATCTGCGGGCCGATCCCAAGAACCCGAAAGCTGTCGCAGAAATCACGGCCAAGGCAAGCCAGATGGTCGGGGAATTTGATAAGCCAATCTACATTGATTTCTTGGCTGATCTTTGCGCGCATTCCCGCAACGGCATTACGGGATGCACGCGGTGTCTGTCGCTTTGCCCCACGGGGGCAATAACTACACATGGCGATAGCGTTCAAATTGACTCCGCTATTTGCGCGGGTTGCGGGCAATGTGCTGCCGCTTGCCCGACCGGCGCCGCCACATATGCGCTGCCCGACGTGGCCACCGTCGCCACGCGCCTCCGTGCAGCGCTGAGAGCCTGGCACGCCGCGGGTGGCGCGGTCGCCCCTGTCA
>CAYGMX010000384.1:1182-3353 GCA_964351055.1 uncultured Loktanella sp.
CCCCTGTCATCCTCTTTCACGATGCAGATCACGGCGAACCTCTCATTGACGCATCGGGTCGCTATGGTCGTGGCCTGCCGTCACATGTCATCCCTCTCGGCCTGAACGAAATCACACAAGCGGGACCGGAAGTTCTTGCCGCCGCTTTTGCCTATGGCGCAGGGGCAGTCGCACTCTTGGGGCGGTCCAAGCCCTTGCATGATGTGGATGGTTTGCGCGCGAGCATCGATCTTGTTGCGGGTGCGAGCGCTTCGATGGGCCATGGTCCTGTCAGCTTGATCGAAACAGACGATCCTGACACCTTGGAGGCCATCCTGGCCAAGCTGCCGCGCGCAAACTTACTTGATGCTCGATCAAGCTTTTTGCCACCTTCGGACAAACGCGGCCTTCTGGTCATGGCATTCGCTGAAATGAACCGCGCGGCACCAAAGACTGCGGACACCATCCCTTTGCCGCAAGGCGCACCATTCGGAAGCGTGACCATTGACGCCGATGCCTGCACGCTGTGCCAAGCCTGCACAGGGGTTTGCCCAACCGGCGCTTTGCTGGACAATCCTGAAACGCCGATGCTGCGTTTTGCGGAAAGTTCCTGCGTGCAATGTGGTCTTTGTGCTGCGACATGTCCAGAAACCGCGATTACGCTGACACCTCGGATTGATTTCAATGCCTGGGAAAAACCACGCCAAATCCTGCATGAAGAGCCACCGTTTTGCTGCACAAATTGTGGCAAAGCCTTCGCCACACGTTCAGGGATTGAGCGCGTTCAATCGCGCCTTGCCGATCACTGGATGTTCAGAGGCGAGACAGGCGCGGAACGGCTGAAGGTTCTTGCAATGTGCGAAGATTGCAGGGTCGAGGAAATCGTCAACCAAGGGTTTGATCCGCACGACGAGACCACCAGAAAAGTCAGGACGCGAGCCGACTACCCTATGGGCAACGACGCGGACGAAAAGGGCTGACGCCCATTTCATCCGGCGCTTGAGCGCATGATTGGACGTTGTCAGATACCTGCCGATCCAAATCGCGGTGGACTTGTTAGGAATATGCGGACCTGACCGGGTTTGCTGTGCACGGCTCGTTGGACGAGCCGCACCAGCATTGATCATTCGGGCTGTGCGTTGAACACAAACAGCGTTTCACCGTTGATCGCATAACCATCGATCAAGGCGGCGGCGCGCGGGCTGGTCAGCCAGTCTTCCAGTACCATTGCCAGATCGTTGCGGATATTGGCGTTCTTTTCGGGGTTCACCGGCAGCAGGGCATATTGGTTGAAAAGCACCGGATCGCCTGAAAACAGCAGTTCCAGCCCCGCCTTATTGGCGAAATTCAGCCAGCTTGCCCGATCCGACAGGATATAGGCGTCCAAGGCGGCGGCTGTGTTCAGCGCCTGCCCCATGCCCGCGCCAACAGGGCGGTACCATTCACCAAAGCCTGCGACATCCAGACCGGCCATCTCCCAAACAGCAAGCTCCGCCTGATGTGTACCGCTGTCATCGCCGCGGCTGACGAAAGGGGCACTGACCGCGGCAATACGCTGCATCGCATCGGCGGCACTGCTGGCAGAGGCAATGCCTGCCGCATCTGCTGCCGGTCCGATGACCACAAAGTCGTTGTACATGATCTCGCGGCGGTGGGTGCCGTGACCGGCGGCGACAAAGGCTTCTTCGGCGGCCTTGGAATGCACCAAGACTGCATCAACATCACCTGCTTCGCCCAAGCGGAGCGCCTGTCCGGTGCCCACAACAAGCAACTGCACGTCGATATCAAGGTCTTGCTTGATGGCAGGCAACAAGACCTCGGCCAGACCGGAGCTGTCAAAAGAGGTCGTGACCGCCATGCGCATTTCGTCAGCACTCGCAACTGTGGCCCAGAAGGCCACGAAAACAGCGAAAATACCCTTCATCATGTCACAATATCTCCTCTCAGGAACGCCGCCAGCTCTTTGGT
The DNA here is from genome assembly GCA_964351055.1 of uncultured Loktanella sp. GTDB lineage: Bacteria > Pseudomonadota > Alphaproteobacteria > Rhodobacterales > Rhodobacteraceae > Yoonia. The sequence continues at coordinate 3,130 of CAYGMX010000384.1, forward strand.
GGCCGGACGCGCGAACGCTGCTCTTGCTTCGCCGCCATCATGCACTTTGCCATCCAACATGAAAACCAAATCGCGGGCAAGCCTGCGTGCTTGTCCCATATCATGTGTCGCCATCACCAACCGTGTTCCGCCTGCCGCGGTCTCTTGCAGCAGGGCTTCGATATCGCGGGTGGCGTGGCCGTCAAGGTTGGCGCAAGGCTCGTCAAGGAACAGAACCTGCGGCT
>CAYGMX010000385.1:0-3344 GCA_964351055.1 uncultured Loktanella sp.
CCTATTTCCGGATCAATGCCGAGAATACGGGCCAGTTTGAACGCACGTTGATCATTGCCGACAAGGGCTCTTACGTATCTTACCTGGAGGGTTGTACGGCGCCCAAGCGTGACACCGCACAGCTTCATGCTGCCGTTGTCGAGATTATCATCGAAGAAGATGCAGAGGTGAAATACTCCACTGTCCAGAACTGGTATCCCGGTGACGAAAATGGTGTGGGGGGTATCTACAATTTTGTGACAAAGCGTGCCGATTGCCGTGGTGCGCGGTCCAAGGTGATGTGGACACAGGTGGAAACGGGGTCTGCGGTGACGTGGAAGTACCCAAGTTGCATCCTGCGCGGTGATGACAGCCAGGGCGAGTTCTATTCGATCGCTATCGCCAACAACATGCAGCAGGCCGATACCGGCACCAAGATGGTGCATCTGGGCAAGCGCACGAAGTCGCGGATCGTGTCCAAGGGGATTTCGGCAGGCAAGGCGCAGAACACCTATCGCGGCCTTGTGTCGATGCATCCCAAAGCCAAGGAATCGCGCAATTACACCCAATGCGACAGTCTGCTGATCGGTGATAAATGTGGTGCGCATACAGTCCCTTACATCGAAGTGCGCAATAATTCCTCGCGGGTCGAACATGAGGCGACGACCTCGAAAGTGGATGATGACCAACTGTTCTATTGCCGCTCGCGCGGGATGGACGAGGAAGAGGCCGTGGCGCTTGTTGTGAACGGCTTCTGCAAGGAGGTGCTGCAGGCGCTTCCGATGGAGTTTGCAATGGAAGCGCAGGCGCTTGTCGCAATTTCGCTGGAGGGCTCTGTCGGCTAATGCCGGCAGGGAGAAGGCACACCACGTGAGCACGCAAGGCGATTCCAATCCGATTGGTTCATCTTTTGGATGGTGGGGTTGCCGCAACACTGGCCGCACTGAAATGGAAGGGCGTTCAAATATGACTATGCAGCGTTACCTTTCCCTGTCATTTGCACGGGCGTCAATATTTTGCCAAACTTCGGTGCTAGCCCGTGCCGGACTGAGACATGATGAGGTGCGGGCCAATGGCCACTGCAAAGCAGGATATCAACGATTTTCGCGCGCGGGTGAAGCGGATCAGCAATCCGCGCAACACGTCCTATTACGATCAGGGCTTGGGCATGGAAATTCCCAAGCGCGTGTCGCACAAGGAAATCAAGAAAAAGCATCAAAAGCCCTCTCTTTTTGCGACCTTGCTGGTGTCGATGATCTTGGGCGGGCTCGGGTTGATGTTCGCGCAGGTCGTGCGCATCCGGTACTTCGGGCTGACAGAACCAAGCAACACCGTACTTTTTCTGGAACTTTTCATCGCGTTCTGGGCGGTCGTGATGCTGGCGGCTCTGATGGACCGGCGCAAGACTTCGGAGCGTATCGCGCAAATCGCAGGCGTCGCGGTCATGATGGTCGCAGGGCACAACATCATCTGGCGTTGGCCCGACCAGCTTGCCGTGATCTATACGCAGGCGCACGTCGAACAGGTGCTCGAAACGACCACGCAACATTCGGTGGTTCTGCGCGGTTCGGTCTACGGGCTGTAGATACACAAAAATCTGAAGGCACTGCCTTGCGTGGACATATCTGCGCGGGGCAATTTGTCATGTCTGAAACGAATCTGAATTTAGGGAAATAATATGTTGGAAATCAAGGGCCTGAAGGTCAAACTTGAAGAAGAGGACAAGCAGATTCTCAAAGGTGTCGATCTCAAGATCGAACCGGGGACTGTCCATGCGATCATGGGGCCGAACGGGTCCGGTAAATCGACCCTGTCCTATGTCTTGTCAGGCAAGGGCGGCTATGAGGTGACGGGCGGGTCCGCGACGCTCGAGGGTGTCGACCTTCTGGATATGGAACCAGAGGACCGTGCGGCGGCCGGCCTTTTCCTTGCCTTCCAGTATCCTGTTGAAATCCCCGGTGTCGGGAACATGACCTTTCTGCGCACGGCTGTGAACGCACAGCGCAAGGCCCGTGGCGAGGACGAACTGAGTGCCGCCGATTTCCTCAAAGAGGTGCGGGCCAAGGCCAAGGATCTCAAGATTGACGCGGAAATGCTGAAACGGCCTGTGAATGTCGGCTTTTCGGGCGGCGAGAAAAAGCGCAATGAAGTCCTGCAAATGGCGATGCTGGAGCCGAAAATGTGCATCCTTGACGAGACTGATTCCGGTCTTGATGTGGATGCCATGAAGCTTGTGTCTGACGGGGTCAATGCGTTGCGCTCCGAAGGGCGGTCTTTTCTTGTCATCACGCACTACCAGCGCCTGCTGGATCATATCAAACCCGATATCGTACATATCATGGCTGATGGCCGGATCGTGAAAACAGGCGGTCCCGAGCTGGCGCTTGAGGTTGAAAACAACGGTTACGCCGATATTCTGGCAGAGGTCGCCTGATGGCATTGGCAAAGCTGAAAACCGACGCGACAGAGGCGCGGCTGACTGATGTCACGCTGTCCGATGATGGCGCGGCATGGGCCTCTACAGCACGTGCCGCAGCCTTGGCGCGGGTGCGGGCCGCGGGATTGCCGACCAAGCGCGATGAATACTGGAAATACACCGATCCGGCCACTTTTGTGGCGCAAAAAGCCCCCAAGGCTGCACTGTTTCACAATGACGAAGGTCCTTTGTTCAACGCAGTGGATCGTGTGCGTATCGTCTTTGTCGATGGCGTATTCGACGCGGCAGCCTCGGATGATCTGAGCGCCGAGGGTGTCGAGATCGAGCGTCTAGCAGATGCCATGGGCACCGATATCCATTGGGCCAAAGACACTTATGGCGTGCTTGAAGCCCGCGGGCAGACCCCTGTGGCGCGGCCCTTGGCGGCGCTGAATACCGCAATTGCCACCGATGGTGTCGTGATCCGTGTGACGGGCAAGGCGTCAAAGCCGATCAATCTGATCTACCTGCATCAGGATGAAAACTCGGATGCGATCTTGCACAATGTGGTCAAGGTCGAGGCGGGCGCAGAGGTGACGCTGCTCGAAACCGGCCCCGCTGCGGCGCGGTTTTCCGAGACCCTCGAAGTTGAAATTGCGGATGGCGGGGTATTCAACCACGTCCGGGCCCAGGGCCGCGACCACGAAAGGCGCGCGGTGACCCATTGTTTCGCGCGGATCGGTGCGGCGGCGACGTTCAAATCCTTTACCCTGACCTTTAACGGGGTCCTGACCCGCAACGAATGTATTCTCGAGATCGTGGGCGACGACGCGGTGGCGCATGTGGCGGGGGCCTGTGTCGGTGACGGGCGCGATTTCCATCACGACGACACGGTTTTTGTCACCCATGACGCGGTGAATTGCGAAAGCCGTCAGGTGTTCAAGAAGGT
>CAYGMX010000386.1:0-3341 GCA_964351055.1 uncultured Loktanella sp.
CCGACCTGTTCGCGGCAAGGATAGACGCTGCCGAAGCCGCGCAAAGCGATGTATCGCAGATCGCGGCGGAAGTGATCGCACCCGAACAGCCCGCATCGGAAATCAGCGCCGAAACGCCAGTAGAGACACCGGCACCGGATGCCCCACAGCAAGTCACACACCCCAGCCCCGCATGGGTCGACAGGATCGTCACCGAATACCATGCACCCATCGGCGCCGCACCCAAGGTGCCGCTTGTTCCGCAAGACCCCGTTTTTGCGGTCCTTGCGATGTTTGATGCGGTCATTGCGGAAGTTCACACACAGCCACCCAAGACCCCCAAAGCGACCTTGGTTGCACTTGCGCCGAAGGGCGCAGCTACCAAGGCAGCACCGGCAGCCAACCGCACCAGCGCGCCCGCGCCCCGCCAAAACAAGACGCCGATGATTGCGGCAGGGATTGCGGCCTGCGCGCTTGTCTTGGGCGGGATCGTCTGGTCGCAGTTGGAACCGGTAGCGCCCGTTGAAACGGTGATTGCTGCAACACCGATGCTGACTGAGCCAGCAGTAGAAACAACAGTCTCGGATATTTCCCCTTCGATCCCCGATCTTGCGGCCACGGAGTTTGGCAGCGTGGCGCCGGACGACGATAGCCTGCCTGCAATTGCGCCCTATCCTTTGGTCTCAAGAACACCGGTGCCCGACAACCTATTGACGGTCGCGACCGACGATGCTCCCGCAGCCGTGCAACCGCCACCCGCCGAACCACAACAGCAGACCGCACAAGTGACATCACCCGCGCCGGTCCTGCCCGGGCTTGTACTAAGCCCCGCAGAGGCAGACCGCATCTACGAGGCAACCGGCGTCTGGCAGCGCGCGCCGCGCTTCTTTGATGTGCCAGCGGGTGTGATTGCTCTAGATTTCGCAACCCCTGCCCCGATGGTTGCGCCGAACCGGATCGCGCAACCTGATCTGCCATTGCTGGAAGGGCTGCAAACCGACCTGAGCTTTCTGCCGCCTGCGGACCCTCCCGCGCCGGAAACTGTCTTTGCGCGTGACGCTGACGGGTTCATTCTGGCAACGCCCGAAGGGACGCTGACCCCCGAGGGTGCCGTGGTCTTTGCAGGCCTGCCGGATCTGACCATCACGCCCCGCCCGACCTTGTCGCAAGAAGACCTTGACCGGATGGCGCTTTTGGCTCCTGCGCCCGAAGGTGTCGTGATAATCGCGGGTCCGCCTGCGGTCGTGCCGCCGCTTCGCCCTGCAGATGCGGCCCTGCCCGCACCAGAGCCCGACGCCGAGGCAACACCGCAGCAACAGGCAGCGACCGACCCCGCGCAAGCGCGTACACCAGGCAGTGTCGGACTTGCCGGACTGGAGTTGCAGGATACGGGCGCGGTCAGTCTGGATACGAACACAGTCGAGGGCGGCGCAGAAGCAGATTTGCGGCCACGGTTGCGCCCGCAAGGGTTAAGTGCTGTCGCAAGCAACGACACGCCCGATATCACAACGATCATCGCTGGCATTGAAGCCGAAGACGCGACGCTGCGCTTTGACAATAGCACAAATCTTGCTGTCACGGCCTCGTTGCGGCCAGCGCCCCGCCCCAGAGATTTCGGCAATGTCGTTGCCAGCGCGCGCGTCACACCTCCTCAAACGCAGACCGCAGCGGCCATCGTCGTGCCGCCCTCTGCTGCCGCTGCGGTCGAGCCACAGAATTACGCCCCAGTCCCCGGTGGCGTAGCCCGTGCCGCGACACAAGAAGATGCGATCAGGCTGCGCGACATAAACCTGATCGGTGTCTATGGGCGCCCGAACGCCCGCCGTGCGCTGGTGCGGCTGAGCAACGGGCGCTATGTGCGTGTCGAGGTGGGCAGCGAACTTGATGGTGGTCAGGTCACCGCAATCGGCGATTCCGCGTTGAACTATGTCAAACGCGGGCGCACCTATGCAATCGCGCTCCCCGCAGGCTAAACCGGCCAGCGAGCAGCCAAAAGGCGGCAGATTTAACTCGCCCAGAGCACGCCACGGTCGATTTGGTCAGCTTCGATGCTTTCGAAGAGCGCCTTGAAATTGCCCTCGCCAAAGCCGTCGTCACCCTTACGCTGGATGAACTCGAAGAAAATCGGGCCGATGACCGTCTTGCTGAAGATTTGCAGCAAAATGCGGGTCTCGCCGCCATCCAGCACGCCTTCTCCATCAATCAGGATGCCGTGTTTCATCATCCTGTCCTTGGGCTCGTCATGGCCGACAACACGATCATAGCTAAGATCATAGTATGTTTCCGGCGGCTTGGGCATGAACTTGATACCCCGCGCCGCAATCTCGTCGGTGGCCGCGTAAAGGTCGCGCGCGCCGACGGCAATGTGCTGGATGCCCTCACCATTGTAGCGCTTGAGGTATTCTACGATCTGCCCCGTTTCACCCCGATCTTCGTTGATCGGTATTCGGATGCGACCGCAGGGCGAGGTCAAAGCGCGTGAATACAGGCCTGTGAATTTGCCTGCGATATCGAAAAAGCGGATTTCACGGAAATTGAACAAGTCCCTGTAGAAAGCGAACCATGTGTCCATATTTCCCTTGTGCACATTGTGCGTCAGATGGTCCAGATAGTGGAACCCGACACCTTCAGGGCGCGTGTCCGACACCCAGTTGAATTCCGCGTTATAGGGATTTGCCTCATAATACTGGTCGATGAAGTAGATCAGGCTGCCGCCGATCCCGACAATCGCGGGCACGTCCATTGATTTTCCGCTGCCTTCATAGGGGGTGGCCCCGTGAGCGACCGCGTGGTCAAAAGCATGTTGGGCATCAACGACCCGCCAGCCCATCGAGGGCGCGCAAGGGCCATGTTTATCGACAAATTTCCGCGCATGGCTGTCTGGTTCGTTGTTGATCACATAAGTGATGTCACCCTGCTGCCAAAGCTCGATCTCCTTGGTTTTGTGGGTTGCTGTATGGGTATAACCCATCTTGGCGAACAACGCGCGCAGCACTTGCGGTTCAGGATGCGCGAATTCAACAAATGCAAAGCCATCGGTCCCGGCGGGGTTTTCTGCGCTAATCGTGGCCTTGGGTGCATCATGCGGGAAAGGTCCCATTGGGTATCTCCTTCTGCTTTAATTCACTTTACTCCGAAACGTCGGCTGATTTTGCGCGACTTTATGATCATCTTCGCTTATTCATGCGGGATATGAGCATCCTTGATAATAAAAGTGCAGTTTTCCCGCATGCACCTTGATCCCGCCGATCTTCAGCTTCTTGCCGCCTTGCAGCGCGATGCGACGCAAACAGCGCAGGAACTTGGGGAGGCGCTCAATATGTCTGCATCGCAGGCAGGGCGGCGCAAACAGCGGCTTGAGG
>CAYGMX010000387.1:0-3324 GCA_964351055.1 uncultured Loktanella sp.
GCCTTGGGCATTGGCAGAAATCTGGCCCGACACATAAACCAGATCACCCGCGATCACATAGGGGACATAGTTCGCCGCCGGTGCGGGGGCATCGGGCAGGGTCACGCCAAGGTCGGCCAGTTTCGTTTCAATCACGCTCATGGAAAATCTCCTGTCATTCGGGCGGACGCTAGCGGGCAATGCGGGCGGCTGCAATCAGGACTCGCGGAAGGCCTTGGTGAAATAATCCGCAAGCGGCTTGATCAGGTAATCCATCGGGCTGCGGTCGGCGGTGCGCACAAAGGCTTCGACAGGCATCCCGGGAATCAGGGTCATATCCGCGGGCAGGCGGTCGATTTCACCATCGTTCAACTGGACCTCGGCGCGGTAGAACGACTGGCCCGACGCCTCGTTCTGGAAGGCATCTGCCGACAAAAGGGTGACCTTGCCGTTCAGTTCCGGTGTGCGGCGCTGGTCAAAAGCGGAAAAGCGCAAAGTCACGTCCTGCCCGACATAGATCTGGTCGATATCGACGACCTGTACTTGGGTCGCGATCACCAGCGGGCGATCCTGCGGGATCAGGAACAGCACAGGGTCGGCGGCGCGGATCACCGATTGCGGCGCGAAAACCTGCATGCCGTAAACGATTCCCGACACAGGTGCGCGCATGTCCAGCCGGTCAAGCTGCCGCGTCAGGGTGCGGCGCCGTTCGGAAAGTTCCAATTCGTTGAATTCCAGATCGCGCAGGCGCGTGATCGCGTCCTCGCGGCGGCTGGACGACACACCAAGGATCTGGATCTCGATCTCGGTCATCCGCTCTGCGGCTTGGGCCGCTTGCGCGGTCAGTTCGCCCACGGCACCGAGCAGATTTGCTTCTTCGCGCCGCAGGGCCAACACGCGGCTGGCCTGCGCCAGTCCACGGTCAAGCAGGGTTTGCTGGTCGGCCAGTTCCTGCGCGATCAGGTCGCGCTGGGTCGTGAGTGCCGATTGCTGGGCCGCGATCCCGTCCAGCTGGCTGGCGATCTGGGCGCGTTGCTGGGTCAGCTGTTCAACGGCGCTCCGGCTGGTTTCCAGACGCGCGGCGAACAGGCGTGTCTGGCCATCCATCAACCGTTGCACATCCGCGTTCACCGCCTTCCAAAGCACCGGACTGAAGGTCAGGTCCGGCGCGCCATCCCTTTCCGCCTCAAGGCGGGCACGGCGGGCGAGTATCTCGAAAAGCTGCCCCTCCACGATAGCCAGTTCCGATTGCAGCACGCTGGCATCCAGCCGCAACAAAAGGTCACCTGCGGCAACGGTATCGCCCTCATCCACCAAAATTTCCTCGACGACGCCGCCGTCGGGGTGCTGCACGACCTGCCGGTTCCGGTCGACCTCGATCTGGCCGGATGTGATGACCGCGCCAGAGATTTGCGCCATCATGGACCATGTGCCAAAGCCCCCCAGCAAGACCAGCAGGGCGATGCCGCCAACGCTCAGGTGTCTGCCCGCCGACCAACGCGCCAATGCTGGATCTGTCATGACACACCTCCGGCCAGACCGGCGCTGCGCTTGATCTCGCCATGGTTCTTCACCATCTCGGCCAGCACTTCGTCTTTTGGACCGAAAGCGCGGCGCGTTCCGTTTTCCAGAACCAGCAGCATGTCACATTCCTGAATGGCCGAGGGGCGGTGGGCCATGATGAACACGATCCTGCCAGCCGCCTTAAGCGATCTGATCGCTTGGTTCAGGGCAAGCGAGCCCTCATTGTCGAGGTTCGAATTCGGCTCGTCCAGCACCACCACGACAGGGTCGCCATAAAGCGCGCGCGCCAGCCCGATCCGCTGGATTTGCCCGCCGGACAGCCGCCCGCCGATGGCGGCAACGCGGGTATCGTACCCTTCGGGCAGCCGCAGGATCATGTCATGCGCGGCGGCGGCCTGCGCTGCGGCAACCACCTTGGCATCATCGGGATGCATCGACATGCGTGCGATATTTTCCTTGATGGTTCCGTCGAAAAGCTGCACGCGCTGGGGCAGATAGCCCACATATTGCCCCAGAACATCCGGATCGTACTGGTCAAGCGCGGCTCCGCCCAGCCGGACCTTGCCGCCAGCGGGGTGCCAGACGCCGGTCATGACACGGGCCAAGGTCGATTTGCCCGCACCCGATGTGCCGATCACGCCAACGGCCTGACCGGGGCTCACCTCGAAACTGACCATCCGCAGTGCCGCCTGCTTTTCACCCGGCGGCACGACGGTGACCTGATCCGCGACCAGCCGCGCCTGCGGTCTGGGCAGGACGGTATGCGGCAGGTCCGGCGGAACCTGCCCCAAAAGCACGGCAAGACTGCGCCAGCCTTCGCGGCCCCGCTGGACCATCGCCCATTGCCCGACCAGCAGTTCAACCGGTGCCAGCGCGCGACCCAGCAGGATAGACCCCGCAATCATCGCACCCGGAGACAACTGGTTTTGCAGCACCAGATAGGCACCAAGCCCCAGCATGGCCGATTGCAGGAACAGCCGGACCGATTTGGTGATGGCCGTAAAAGCACCAGAGGCATCGGCAGCCGCGATTGCGGTATCAAGCGACATGCCGCGCGCCACCTGCCAGCGGTCAAAAGCAGCCGTGCGCATGCCCAGTGAATGAACCATCTCGCTTTCGTTGCGGATGTGCGCGCCCAACTGCTCGGCTGCAAAACCTGCGGCATTTGCCGTTTCTTGCGGTTTTCGGGTGACAAACTGGTTGACCAGCGCCACCGCCAGCAAGACAGCAACCCCGCCGACCGCCAAAAGCCCCATCAGCGGATGAAAGATAAAGATCCCCAAAAAGAATTTCTTTACCCAAGGCAGATCAAACACCGCCATCAACACCGGCGAGGTAATCAGGCGCTGCACCGATTCCAGATCGCGCAGTCCTGTCTCGGCCTCGCGGGGGGCGCGGTTCAGGGTTGTGGCCCTCAGAACGGCACCAAAGACCCGACGATCCAGGCTGGCCTGAAAACGGGCGCCCACGCGGGCCATCACACGGCCGCGCACGAAATCGAGAATACCCATCATGCCATAAAGAAAGGCAACAAGGACCGACAGCGCGATAAGGGTCTCAAGCGACCGCGAACTTAGCACGCGGTCGTAGATATTGAGCATGTAAAGCGGACCGGTCAGCATCAACAGGTTCACAAAAAAGCTGAAAACCGCGACCATCCAATACAGATGACGGCTTTGCTTGCGGGTTTGCAGCAATTCGGCCCGGCCTGCGGCGGTCAATACATCAGACATCAGATTTTTGCAGCCTTGTTCGCGTCACGTGAAATTTCGGTATACACCATAACAATCAAAAAGAGCGTGAACGCAATTTATGATTTTC
>CAYGMX010000388.1:0-3321 GCA_964351055.1 uncultured Loktanella sp.
TGATCTACAAGAGTGCAAAGGCGAAACTGGTTTCCGATGAAACGACATTCCTGCGTTTTCTGTTTCCCCAAAAGGTTTGGAGCCATCCGTCAGCTTGGCTCGATCTGCGGTATTTCTTCTTTCACAGCTTCTTTGGAAAATTTCTGATCGCGGGCTTTTATGTGGCCGTGCTGATGACTTCGTTCCGTTGGGCTTCGGGTGGCATCGCCATAACCGAGGCCGCAGACATGGGCACGCTATCAACTGGCGCAAGTATCGTGCTGTCGATCGGGTTCATGATTGTGACTATGGTCGTTTCCGATTTCATGGCGTGGTACTGCCACTACCTGCAACATAAATCGCCTCTGTTGTGGCAGTTTCACAAGGTACACCACAGCGCAGAAGTCATGCATCCGGTCTCGAATTATCGCGAGCATCCGATCGACAATCTTCTATATAACACTGTGCTGGGGGCCACTTATGGCATTGTTGTGGGCCTGACCGTCCGGATTTTCGGCTTTGTCCCAAGCATGCCAGCGCTCTTTGGCGTCCCGCTTTTGACACTGGCGTTCAACGTATTGGGCTACAACCTGCGCCACAGCCATGTCTGGCTGCGTTGGCCCGGAAAGCTGTCGATGATTTTTCCCTCGCCGGCGCATCATCACGTGCATCACAGCTCTCATCCCGATCACCTCGACAAGAACTTTGCTTTCATGTTTCCGATCTGGGATGTCATCTTTAACACCTACCACATGCCCGAAGACAACCGTGACGTGAAATTCGGCATTGGCGAAGGAAACGCAGACGAGCTGACGTCATGCAGCCGTCTTTATTGGGTCCCTTTCAGGGATGCCTTTCGGGTTCTAAGAGCGCAGTCCAAGGGCGTCGCGTTTAACATGTCCAAACCCGACCCTGTCGAGGATCGCAAGATCCACCCAGCTGAATAAATCCCTGTCCATCGTGCCTGTCAAAGGCTGTCAGGTCGTGCGGCAAGCGTCCGTTCCGCGGGCGCAACGGTTGCGTAGCGCAGGGGTGCCCAGCGGGATGTTCTTTGATCAGAAAGACTTAGCCGGACATACTCATGTCCAACTTTGGTCATAATCCTTTGTCACCTCTTATTACCAAGAGGTGTACCCTTGTGTGGTGGCACCTCTATCTGGAAGTTTCAGGCGCGAAGTGGGAAAGCAATGTTAGACCTTCGATCAGTACAGGCCGACGCACTCAGTTTTGATGTGGCAACTGTCTCTTACAGCGGTGCGCGCGCATGTCATGACGATCAGCTTGTGTCGAGCTTCCCCCTCGGGCAGGAGTCAGGTTTTTCTGTTCTGGCAGATGGTATCGGCAGCGATGACTTTAGCGCTGTGGCAAGCGCGCTTGTTCTGTCCGAGACATTTTCGCAATTGAAGATGAAAGAAAACATGCTGGCTGATGGGCTGCTCAGCGTACCCGATACGCTGCGCGATGTGCTTGATGCCGCCAACGCGCGTCTTGCGGGCCATATCGCTTCTGATCAAGACAGCAATGGCATGGGATCGACCCTGCTGACCACATATATCTGGCAGAACAAACTTTACTGGCTTTCTGTCGGTGATTCATCACTTCTTCTTTTCCGTGATGGTGCGCTGCGGCCGTTGAACCAGTTTGCTGTCATGCCGTCCCAGACCGCAATGAAGGCGCCCTCAACCCAGACAGTGCAAGATGCCGGACACGCTGCGCGGGATCGCGGCACACGCCAGCCCGCGCTGTTCGGCGGCCCGATCGCGACAGTCGACTGTCCTGATCGTCCGGTTGCCCTGATGCCGGACGACATCGTGATTGCGGCCAATCGTGGTCTGCAGGAATTCCTGTCGCAGGAGGTGATCGTCAACGCGCTTAAGGCTGCCGGGCATGGGCATGGTGTCGATATCGCGAATGCGCTGCTGGATGCGCTGCACCAAAGCGAGCATCCCCAAAAGGAAAGTACGGCCATCGTCGTGATCAAGCTGAACGAGGACATGCGCAATAGCATTGGCGCGGATGCCACTGATTTTGCAGCGCAGCCGCTTGCAGCAGAGAATACCAAGGCCGAGGGCCCGATTGCGCGGCAATTGGCGCAGTCAGTACGTCGGGCGCAACCTGCGGGTGGCATTCCCAAGCTCTCTGTTGTTGCTAAATCCTATGACGCCAGCGAAGACATTCCCATCCAGTTTTATCGCAGACAAAAGTAAGGCTAAGACGGCGCGCCTTATCTGCGGCAGCATGTGCTTTGCATATTCAAGAGATCACAAAGTGACCTCAGAGGTGCCATGTCGCCAAAGCAGTTGGTGACCAACGCGGGGCTGTTCTACGGTCCTTCTTATTGGGCCGTATCCTTGCAGGCCTTGCATCGCGTTCTTTCGGGACGGCCTTTGAAAAATTGCTTGTCCGGTGGCGGTTTTCCCTCAACAGTCAGGCTATGATCCGTTTTGCAGGAGCGCGGGATGACTGACGAAGACCTTTATGACTTGGCCCATATCGCCTTTCTCGAAGATCTTTGGGGCGAGGGGTTCCTGTCACCCGGTGGGCCGGCAGAAGTGGCGCGGGTCATTGAAGGTGTCGATCTTGCGGGCAAGCACGTTCTTGACATCGGCTGCGGCTCTGGTGCGATTGCGGTGCAGTTGGTCCGCGATCACGGTGCGGCGCATGTCACCGGCATCGATGTCGAAGATCCGGTCTGCCATGCGGCCCGCGCGCGTGTGGCGGCGGCGGGTTTGGATGACAGCATCACAATCAACAAAGTCACGCCAGGGCCGTTTCCATTTGCGGATGCGACATTTGACGTTGTGTTTTCAAAGGATTCCATCATTCATATCCCCGACAAGGCCGCGATGGCCGCAGAGGCGTTTCGCGTTCTCAAACCCGGTGGCCGGTTTGCCGCGTCGGACTGGCTGATTTCCCATGATGACGATCCGTCGCCCGAGATGGCGCATTATCTCAAACTCGAAGCGCTGGAATTTGCAATGGCCTCGCCCTTGCGATACCGCCAAGCTATGGAAGATGCGGGTTTTGTCGCGGTCGATCTGGTCAATCGCGCCCCATGGTATGTGCAAGTCGCAGCGCAGGAACTGGCCGAATTGTCAGGGCCCAACCGCGCCCGCTGGCAGGCCAACCATGATACCGCCTTCATCGATCATCAGATCAAGATCTGGAATGCGATGGTGCCTGTCTTGGCCAAAGGCGAACATTGCCCGCACCACATCCGTGGACGCAAGCCGGTCTGACCCTAGGCGTCAAACCAATGCCCGTCAGGATCGCCCGGATAGACCCCAAGGTAAGGCCCGTGTGACTGGTACCCCATCAGGCGGCGGATCGGGTGGGGGTAGC
>CAYGMX010000389.1:0-3293 GCA_964351055.1 uncultured Loktanella sp.
ACCATTTTTCATAGGCCACAGGATCGCGCAGCCGGAAATCTGCCGACAGATCGACAATTTTCAGTGTCTTTGGCAGTGCGGAAATCACCGCCTGCGAGGTCGCATGCGGCAAGGCGCAAAACACCAGATCAACGCCTGTCAGGTCCATGTCTTCGATGGTCGTCAGGCGTGGCAGGTCCAGATGGCGCAGGTGCGGAAACACATCGGCCATTGCCATTCCGGCCTTTGAATTACCTGAAAGCCCGACGATTTGCAGGCTTGGGTGGGTGGCGATCAGGCGGACAAGTTCGGCACCCGTATAGCCGGAAGCGCCCAGAATGGCGACGTTGTAGGTCATATGTCTATCCCTTCGGGATGATGGTCAGAAAAAGTTCAAGCGGCGTCAAACGTGATCTGTCGTCGCAAGAACTGTGTGGCGCGGCTGGACACGCGCGCCGGATCACCGGTGGTCAAAAAGGCCGAGTCTGTGCCCGGCCCTATCATTTCTGGCCGTCGCGTAAGGTAATCGGCAAGGCTTTCAGCCACCAGATTGGCCTGACTGAAAACCTTGACCTCGGGGCCAAGGGCCGCCTGAAACGCCGCTTCCATCAATGGGTAGTGGGTGCAGCCCAAAACAGCGGCGTCCGGTTCCGGCATCTTGCGTTTGAGCGCGTCAACATGGCTGCGCACCAAGGCTTCGGCAAGGATCATATCACCGTCTTCAATGGCATCGACAACCCCGCCGCAGGCCTGCGCCTCGACATCGACACCGATAGCGCGGAAGGCCAGTTCACGTTGGAAAGCGCGGCTGGACACGGTCGCAGGTGTCGCGAAAAGCGCCACATGTTTCACATCAACCTCGCGCGGGGGGGAATTGTCACCCCACTGCCGCTCTGTCAGCGCCTCGATCAAGGGGACAAAGACACCCAGCACGCGCTTGCCTTCGGGCACCCAGCCTTCTTGCATGCGCCGCAAGGCGGCGGCCGAGGCCGTATTGCAGGCCAGGATAACCAGATCACAGCCTGCATCAAACAAACGCTGCGTGGATTTGGTGGTCAGGTTGTAAATATCGTCAGGCGTGCGCACGCCATAAGGCGCATGCGCGCTGTCGCCCAAATAAACCAGCGGCAGGTCAGGCAAGCGTTTTGCCACGGCGTCCAGCACCGTAAGACCACCAAGCCCGCTATCGAAGATCCCTACGGCCATTGCGCACCTTGTATTTCGCTTCAAACTCATGCCCCAGATGACTTGCGTCAACGGGATCTGGGCTTAACTCATACGTGGCTTTGCGCAGGAAATCCATGCATCCTTTAGGGTCTTTTTTGAAAGCGTCTAACTGGGCGGCAGGGATCGGTTCACCGATCACAACCCGCACCGGCTTGTTCATCTTTGCCTTGAATTCACGAATGAACATGCCCGTCCGCAGCGTGCTGTGAATATGGCTCGCTAATTGGAACAAGCGGCTGTTGCAGCCCTCAAAGAACACAGGCACGACAGTCGCCTCTGATTTGGCGATCATTTTGGCGGTAAACGTCCGCCAGCCGGGGTCCATGGGTTGCGAGAAAGGGGTGGCCGAGGTTGAAACAGTGCCACCAGGAAAGATACCGATTGCACCGCCCGCTTGCAGATAGCGCACCGCCTCTGCGCGGGTTTCCAGGTTCAGTTTGGCGGCTTCTTTGGTGTCATCGAAAGAAATCGGCAGAATGATCCTTTCAAGATCAGCGGCACGGCGGAAGATACGGTGCGCGAGCACGCGAAAATCACCCTGACGCCGCTCTGACAGGATCCGCCCCATCATCAACCCGTCAAGGATGCCATAAGGATGGTTCGAAACCACGATCAGCGCGCCGGTTGTCGGAATGGCATCTAGCGTGCCGCCAATGATTTCGAGCTCTAGCCCGTAACGTTCTGATATCACTTTCCAAAAATCATGACCGGCGGCCACATCAAGGTCATATCCCTTGGCTTTGCGGATCAGGCGCAGCCGCCCCGTGGCATTTTCCAGAATGCGGATCATGGCACGGCCGCCACGGCCCTTGGCAGCAGAGGCATAGGTTATGTCACGCGCGACTTGACGTTCAGTGGCGGGCATCGTCTGGACCTGTCTCGTTTTCGTTGGATGGTCCTAGCATGTCCGTGCAACAAGCAAATGACAAAAAGGCGTTACTCCGCCGCCTGCTGCATGGGTGTTGCACGCAGAACAGCCAGCAGTTCCTCGCGCCGCTTTTCCGCCTTGCCTGCGTTAGCCTCTTTGACGGGTCCAAAACCGCGGATATCCAGCGGCAACTGCGCCAAAGCAATCGCCGCATCGCGTGTATCGGGCCGCAGAATTTTCAGAACTTCGGCCATATCGGCCTCGTATTGCTTGATCAGCGCGCGTTCCATCCGGCGTTCTGCGGTGCGCCCGAATGGATCGAACGGGGTGCCGCGCAACCACTTGAGTTTGGCAAGCGTGGGAAAGAATGCGGCCATGCGTGCCCCGAATTCCTGTTTGACAGGGCGCCCGTCTGGGCCCGTCTTGGACAGCAGCGGTGGTGCCAGATGATAGGTCAGCGTCAGGTCACCGTCAAACTCTGCCGCGGCTTTGGCCCGTGTCTCAACCAAGAGCCGCGCCACCTCGTATTCGTCCTTATATGTCAAGAGCTTGTGATAGCCTTTTGCGACAGCTTCCTGTAGCGGCGCATCCTGAAACTTGTCAACCAAACGCCTGTAACGCTTGACCAGACGCGGCCCCTGATAAGCGGCCAGATGGGTTTCACGGAAGGCGATTTTATCTTCGATAGCCTTCGGCAAAGCGATCACATTCGGCGTCAGCACCGCCTGCGCATCCTGCGGATTAAGATAGGCCCACCGCCCCAGTTCAAAGGCGCGGATATTGCGGTTCACAGCCGCCCCGTTCAACTCGATCGCCCCAAGGATCGCCTCGTAGCTGACAGGGATCGCGCCCATCTGCCATGCCGCCCCAAAAATCATCATGTTGGAATAGATACTGTCACCCAAAAGCGCCTTGGCCAGATCAGAGGCATCAAACATCATCAGATTGTCGGAGAGGCGCGCCTCAAGCGACAGGCGCAACTGCTCTGTGGGAAGTTTGAATTCCGTATCACGGGTAAAATCGCCGGTGATGATCTCGTGGCTGTTCACCACGCCTTTGGTGCGTCCGGTCTTCATCAGGCCCAGCGTCTTGGACCCCGCAGAGACCACCAGATCGCCCCCGATCAGCGCATCGCATTCACCCGTTGCCACGCGGATCGCGTTGATATCGCTCGGGCTTTCGCCAATCCGGCAATGGATATGCACCGCACCACCCTTTT
>CAYGMX010000390.1:0-3271 GCA_964351055.1 uncultured Loktanella sp.
TCCGCAAACACCACCATTTTGAGCGCAGAACCTCTTGTCCAGAGAATTGAACATGCTCAACCGCCGTCATCTTCTTGGCTGCCTGCTCGCAGCGCCGCTTGTCGCAAGACCTGCATATGCCGGCTGTGGTGCAGTTCAGGCAGTGCAGGGGTATGCAATCGGTGGCGTCGATCCGACCGGCTATTTTCGTGACGGGCGCGTGGTGATGGGAACCGACGCGCACCGCCTGATGTGGCATAACGCGGTCTGGCGATTTGCATCACGTGAAAACATGCTCGCCTTTGAAAGCGATCCGTGGAAGTCCGCGCCGCAATACGGTGGTTTTTGTGCGCTGACCCTATCCGAGGGTGCGATTGCGCCAAGTGTGCCCGAGGCTTGGGCAATCCACGGCGACAAACTCTATCTGACCAAATCCTTGGCGGCCCGCGCGCAATGGCTTCAAGACCCCGCAAACCTGATTCTCAAGGCCGATTCTCATTGGAAGACCGCATTATGTTGGTAATGCGCCATGATCACGTTTCGCTGAGTGGCGCTTTTTTGTGCAAAAACGATGCATAGGTAGGATATCGAGGCGGGATACTGGAACACACCCGCTTCTTCTCACTGTCCCTCGTTCCGCACTTCGCGCCCGGTGTTCAACCGGGCGCTTTTTTGTTCCTGCAAGGCAGGTTAAGGTCAAACACATGACATACACCGATGCCTATCTGCGCGAGATTCTCGCACGAACCAAAACGATTGCTGTGGTGGGCGTGTCCGCCAATCCGGTGCGCCCAAGCTATTATGTTGCGCGCTATCTTGGCCTGAAGGGATACCGTGTCATTCCCGTAAATCCCGGTCTTGCAGGGCAAAGGTTATTGGGCGAAACCGTTTATCCCGATCTGGAATCTGTGCCGCAAGATATTGATATGGTTGATATATTCAGAAGATCAGAGGCTGTCCCCGAGATTGTCGCCGCCGCGCTGGCCCGTTGGCCTGCCTTGCAAACCATCTGGATGCAGATTGGCGTGATGCATCCCGAGGCTGCTGCCACAGCGCAGGCGCGCGGCGTTGATGTGATCGAGGATCGCTGTCCAAAAATTGAATATCAACGCTTGCACGGCGAGTTGCGTATGGGCGGCTTTGCCACCGGAATCATTTCTTCAAAGCTGTAAGGCCCATGCGGCGTTGCCGTGCCATCAGGACTGCCCATCAGGCTCTTTGCGGCGGCTTGCCGGAACGGCCCTTTCTTAAAGGGTCTGGGTATGAATAAGTATAAATATCAATGCCTTGATGCTTCACATCGTAAAATGCGAATGAATTGATCCGAAACCCGACGACTCAAATTGATTTTGGATCGGCATTGACAATGCAAGGCTGCCTATGCCCATATAAGTGGGTTCCATGACGAGTGAGCGCGTTTCCCTGTCCTAAGTCGAGACAACGGATACACCATGGAAGAAACTAGGATCATTGACCGTACCGAAACGTATGATGCAGATGTTGCAGCATTGCCGATGGGTGCCGACTTGCTTGGTGGCAAGTTCAAGATCGTGCGCCAGATCGGCAGTGGCGGTTTCGGAATTACCTATCTTGCGCAGGACATCTATCTGGAACGGAACGTCGTCATCAAGGAATGTTTCCCTGAGTCCTTGTGCTTCCGGTTTGGGAACCAGCTGCGTGTCAGGACGCCAAAGAACGAAGCGCCGTTGCGCAAGATCGTGCATATGTTCATGCGCGAAGCCTGCAGCATTGCAAAGCTGCGGCATCCCAACATTGTCGGCGTGCATCAGGTCTTTGAGGAGAACGAAACCGCCTATATGGTCCTTGACCTGATCCATGGCCGCGATCTGATGGACATCATCGATGATGACCACGAAGCGCTTGTGCCCGATCAGGTACGCGAGATCTTGGTTAAGACGCTTGACGCCATTGATCTTGTCCACCGCAATGATCTGCTGCACCGCGATATTTCACCCGATAACATCCTGCTCGACAAATGGGGCAGCCCAGTCCTGATCGACTTTGGCGCAGCCCGCGAGGATGCCAGTTCGAAAACCAAGGATGTCTCGACCATGTTGGTCGTGAAGGACGGCTATTCGCCGCATGAATTCTATATTTCCGGTGGAAAACAGGCCCCTTGCAGCGACCTTTATGCGCTGGGCGCGACCATGTTCCATCTGATCTCCGGCGAGGCACCGCCCAACAGCCAGACCCGCGTAGCCGAACTTACGGACGGTCGCAATGACCCTTACGAGCCCCTTGTTGGCCGTTTCCCCCAATATGACCGTGCGTTTCTCGAGGCAATCGACACGGCCATGTGCGTTCCCCCGCGGGATCGTGTACAGTCGGCCAAAGCCTGGCTGAAACTTATCGAGCAAGACCGCAAGAAGGTCAAAGAGGTCCAAATCCCTGAATCGCGCAGCCTGAGCAAGACGCTGAGCGAACTGGTATCGGAGACAAACAAGCACGTGTTCAACGCGCCTTCTCCAAAAGAAGTCGAAACGCCGGCAAAGGCAGCGCCGGTGGTGGTAGGCCAGCAGACGTTCAAGCCGGCTTGGGTTGAAGAATTCAATCGCGAAACAGAGGAAGCGGCCCGCCGCCAACGCGAGGAAGAAGCCCGCCGCCAGCGCGAAGCAGAGCAGGCCGCAACAGCAGCAGCCCATGCCGCGCATCAGGCACGGTTGGCAGAAGCGGCGCGCATTGCACGTATGGAGGCGCTTGCCTCACAAGAGAACACGCCAAAACCGCGTCCTGTGCTTGACTGGAGCGCGCGTAAACCAGCCTAGCAGCCGATCACAGGTTTGCATTGGTGCAAAGAGCGCCCCTAACCGCGTGCGGACTTTTCGGCAATCCCAGAGCTACCTTCGCGGCTTTTCAGTTCGGCAACGACATCGTCAAGGCTCACATCGCGGGATGCCAGCATCACAAGCAGATGGTAAAGCACATCTGCCGCCTCTGATGTCAGCCGCGCCCTGTCGCCCTTGACGGCTTCGATGATGGCTTCGATCGCCTCTTCGCCAAATTTTTCGGCGCATTTCTCAGGGCCTTGCGCCAGCAGCTTCGCTGTCCAGCTGCTTTGAGGATCAGCGCCTTTGCGTGCCGCGATTGTGGCAGCAAGATCTTCTAGGGTCATGTCAGCCTCACTGGGATTCCGGCCGCGGCCATATGGGCTTTGGCCTCACCGATAGTGAAGGTGCCAAAGTGGAAAATCGACGCGGCAAGCACGGCAGACGCACCCCCAAGGGTGACGCCCTCAACCAGATGGTCAAGCGTGCCGACACCGCCGGACGCG
>CAYGMX010000391.1:0-3266 GCA_964351055.1 uncultured Loktanella sp.
AGATCGTCCACGGCAAAATGGGACAGATGCACCACGGTGGCAAAGGGCTGTTTGAAGGACTGCCCAGCCCGTTCGAGGCGACCCGCTATCATTCCCTGATCGTCGACCGCCCCACACTACCCGATTGCCTTGAAGTCACAGCAGAGCTGGAAGATGGCACGATCATGGGCCTGCAACACCGCACGTTGCCGATCCATGGCGTCCAGTTTCACCCTGAAAGCATCCGCTCCGAACACGGTCACAAGCTCTTGAACACCTTTCTGAAAATGACAAAGGTTCCCGCATGAGCGACGCGATGAAGCCCCTGATCTACGCAGCCTCCGAAGGACCACTGTCCCGCTCGCAGGCCGAAGAGGCGTTCGGCTATCTGTTCGAGGGGGCGGCCACGCCTGCGCAGGTTGGCGGGTTTTTGATGGCGCTGCGGGCGCGGGGCGAATCTGTTTCCGAATATGCCGCCGCTGCTGCCGTGATGCGCGCGCATTGCGTGCCTGTCAAAGCGCCCGCCGGTGCGATGGATATCGTGGGCACCGGTGGCGATGGCAAACACACGCTGAATATCTCGACGGCGACGGCCTTTGTCGTGGCCGGCGCAGGCGTGCCGGTCGCCAAGCACGGCAACCGCAATCTGTCGTCCAAATCCGGCACCGCTGATGTGCAATCCGCCCTTGGTATCAATGTCATGGTCGGTCCAGAAGTGGTGGAACGCGCCATCGCAGAGGCCGGGATCGGTTTCATGATGGCGCCGATGCATCATCCTGCGATGAAACACGTCGGCCCCGTGCGGCTGGAACTAGGATGCAAAACGATCTTTA
Source organism: uncultured Loktanella sp. (assembly GCA_964351055.1). Lineage (GTDB taxonomy): Bacteria > Pseudomonadota > Alphaproteobacteria > Rhodobacterales > Rhodobacteraceae > Yoonia. Next base: position 813 of record CAYGMX010000391.1, read on the forward strand.
ACATTCTGGGACCATTGACAAATCCGGCGGGAGTGACGCGGCAGTTGACGGGTGCTTTCGCTATCGACCTGATCCATCCCATGGCCGAAACCCTGCAACAGTTGGGGTCGGAAAAAGCATGGCTTGTGCATGGCAGCGACGGCACGGACGAGATCACGATCTGCGGGACAACCGCCGTTGCCGTGCTTGAGGACGGCAAGGTCAGGTCGCGCGAAATCCACCCCGAGGATGCGGGCCTTCCGGTCCACCATTTCCGCGATATTCTGGGTGGCACACCGGAAGAAAACGCCGTCGCCCTGCAAGCCTTGCTGGACGGGGCCGAAGGGGCATACCGCGACGCGGTTCTGTTCAATGCCGCCGCCGCCTTGGTCGTGGCCGATAAGGCCGACAGCCTGAAAACCGGCGTCGAGATCGCCCGAGAGAGCATTGACAGCGGCAAGGCCAAAACCGCGCTGGAAACCTTGGCCCGCATTACGTCTGCCGCCTGATGTTCGATCTGGGGGGGCTTGGCGCGTGGCGTGATCTGCCCTTCTTTGACGCCGATCTACTTAAGATTGCAGGCAAACTCGGTTCCGACATCCTGCCACCACCTGCCCTGACCTTTGCCGCACTCAGGCAGTGTCAGCCGGGCCAAACGCGGGTCGTGATCCTTGGGCAAGACCCCTACCATACGCCCGGCAAGGCGGATGGACTGGCCTTCTCGATCCCACAGGGGTTTGGCGGGCGTCTGGACAGTCTTGGCAATATCTTCAAGGAAATTCAAAGTGATACGGGGCTCAGGCGCAGCAGAACCGCGCTTGACGATTGGGCCGGTCAAGGTGTTTTGCTCTTGAACACCGCCCTCACCGTCCCGCAGGGCCAGCCCAAGGCGCACGCCAAACTGGGATGGGACATACTGGTCAAACAGGTTTTGCACCAGCTCGACACCCGCCCCCGGGCCTTCCTGCTCTGGGGTGGCCCCGCACAGGCCTATGCCACGCATCTTGGCCCCGATCACCTTGTGATCCGGTCCGCGCACCCGTCCCCGCTTTCGGCGCATCGCGGGTTTTTCGGGTCGCGCCCATTTTCAAAGGTGAACCAGTGGCTTATTGATCAAGGCCAAGAGCCAATCAACTGGGCGGACCCATGAGCGACATTCTGGACAAGATCAAAACCTACAAGTTGGAAGAGGTCGCCGCGCGCAAGGCCGCCGTACCTTTGGCAGAGGTCGAGGCCCGCGCCAAAGAGGCCCCTCCGACCCGTGGTTTCGCCGCACGTCTAGCGGACGCGACCCGCGAAGGTTACGGCCTGATCGCAGAGATCAAGAAAGCCAGCCCCTCCAAGGGCCTGATCCGCGCCGATTTCGACCCGCCCGCGCTTGCGCAAGCCTATGCCGAAGGAGGCGCAACCTGCCTTTCTGTTCTGACCGACGCGCCTTCGTTCCAAGGTGATGACAGCTATCTGACCGCCGCGCGGTCGGCCGTGGACCTGCCTGCGCTGCGCAAGGACTTTATGTACGACACCTATCAGGTGGCCGAGGCCCGCGCCTTACATGCGGACTGCATCCTGATCATCATGGCCAGCGTCAGCGATGCGCAGGCGCAAGAGCTGGAAGAGGCGGCTTTTGCGTGGGGCATGGATGTTTTGATCGAGATCCATGACGCCGCTGAACTGGAGCGGGCAACTGCGCTGAAATCCCCGCTCATGGGGATCAACAACCGCAACCTCAAGACCTTCGAGGTGACGCTCGACACCACGCGCAAGCTCTCAAGACTGGTGCCTGCAGACCGCATGATCGTCTGCGAAAGCGGGCTGACCACCCCTGCAGAACTGGCCGATATGGCGCGCTATGGCGCGCGCGCCTTCCTGATTGGGGAAAGCCTGATGCGGCAGGATGATGTCGCCGCAGCAACCCGCGCTCTTTTGGCCAATCCATCAACAGGAGATGTGTGATGTCTGGCCTTTCTCATTTCGACCAAGACGGAAAGGCCCATATGGTGGATGTCTCGGACAAGCCCGTGACCGCACGTGTGGCGGTGGCCGAAGGACACATCACTATGACCGCCGAAACGCTGGCGCTGATCACCGAAGGCCGTGCCGACAAGGGCGATGTGCTGGGGATCGCAAGGATTGCCGCGATCATGGGGGCCAAAAAAACCGCCGAACTGATCCCGCTGTGCCATCCACTGCCCATCACCAAGGTGGCCGTTGATCTGACCCCCGATCCTGCATTGCCCGGTATCCGCATCACCGCGACCGTCAAAACCGGCGGGCAGACCGGTGTCGAGATGGAAGCACTCACTGCGGTCAGCACTGCCGCCCTTACCGTCTATGACATGGTCAAAGCGGTGCAAAAGGACATGGAGATCGGGGGCATCCGCCTGACCTTTAAGGACGGCGGCAAATCCGGACGGTTTGAGAACCCATGATCACGGTCGATGCGGCCCTTGCGCAGCTTTTCGCGCTGGTGTCACC
>CAYGMX010000392.1:0-3266 GCA_964351055.1 uncultured Loktanella sp.
TTGAAACGCAACCCGGTGACTGGAACCGCGAGAAATCACAGCAGGTGATGGAAGCCTTCCTTGTCAAATATGATGACATCGACGGTGTTTATGCCGGTGATGACAATATGGGCGTTGGCGCATTGAACGCGGCAAATGCTGCGGGCCGGACCGAAGGGATCACCTTTGTGGGTGCAACAAACTTTGCGGTTGGCTACGAGGCGATGGAGCGTGGTGAATACTGGGGGTCGATCTATCAATCCCCCGTTGATGACGCCGAAGCAGCGCTCAAGACCGCAATCGATTTGCTTGATGGCGAAGAATTGCCATTCCTGAACTACTTCGACACGCCAAAGATTACGCAGGACAACATGGGCGAGTTCACCAAGCCGGTGTTCTGATCTCCTCCCGAGGGGTGGGGGGCGTCATGCCTCCCGCCCCACCTTTTTCAACGACAATTTAGAAATAAAGGGGGGTGCAGATGGGCCGTGTCTCTGGTCGTTCCTGCATCGTGACAGGTGCCGCGCAAGGCATCGGGCGTGCGATTGGCGAAGCATTGCTGGATGAAGGTGCAGATGTCTGTTTCGCCGATATCAACGGTGAAAAGGTAGCGCAGGTTGCAAAGGCAAACCGTGACCGGATCAACGGCAGTGCGGCCAAGGTGACCCATGCGCAAGTCGATGTGACAGACCGTGCGGCGGTGCGCGCTATGATCGCCCATGCCGTGGCTGTCTTTGGTAAACTGGATGTGAAGTTCAACAACGCCGGCGTGAACAAGCCGATGAATTTTCTGGATGTGACCGAAGACAACTGGCATTTTATGATGAATGTCAATGGTTTGGGCTGCATGATCGGCATGCAGGAAGCCGCCAAACAGATGATCGCCCAAGGCACGGGCGGCAAGATCGTCAACACGGCCTCGATTGCCAGCAGGCAAGGCTTTGATAATGTGGCCCCCTATTGCGCCAGCAAATGGGCCGTTGTGTCATTGACGCAGTCAGGGGCGCGTGATCTGGCCAAGCACAATATTACCGTGACGGGCTTTGCGCCCGGTGTTGTGGCAACCGAGATGTGGGAGCAGGTCGACCAAGACCTGATGGACATCGGCGCTGCCCAGCGTCCGGGGCAGGCGATGGAGGAATTTTCCTCTGAAATCCTGCGCGGGCGGGTCGCGACACCGCAGGACATAACCGGTACGACGACGTTTCTGGCCGCGTCCGACAGCGATTACATGACCGGCCAGATTGTCATGATCGACGGTGGGATGACGCTGGTCTGAGCACACAGACCCACGGATTTGTGTGGCGTCGTCGGAAAAAGGGACGAGTTGGTGGGCGCAGCCCGCCGCAGGGAGGATGAGATGGCAACGACAATGACAAAGGCGGATATCGGCACGTTCTTGGCAAAACAGGGCATCCTGATTGCCTTTGCGGTGTTCATCATCGGCTTTACTTTGGCGAACGGACGCTTTCTGAGCCCCGACAATATCATGGGTGTTGTGCGGTCTTCGGCCATTCTGGGGGTCATGGCGCTGGGGGTCACTTTCGTGGTCATCAGCGGCAATCTGGACCTGTCTGTCGGGTCGATGATGTCGTTTTCGACCATCGTGGTGCTGGATCTGCATGATAAGATCGGTCCAGCCTTGGCGATTCCCGCGATGTTTGCCATGACCCTCTGTCTGGGCGCGTTCATCGGGTTTCTGGTGGGTTATCTGAAACTGAATTCGTTGATTGTGACACTGGGGATGTTGTCGGCGATCCACGGGCTGACGCTGACCTATTCAGGCGGCAAGAACATGGATATCGCCGACAAGGATGGCACATGGTTCGATGTCTTCGGGCAGGGGACCGCCTTGGGTATTCCTGTTCCAATCCTGATTTTTCTGGCACTTGCGGCGTTGCTGGGGGTCATTCTGGCAAAGACACCGTTCGGGCGCAAAGTCTATGCCGTGGGCGGCAACGGCACAGCCGCCACGTTTTCCGGCATCAAACGCGCGCGCACAGTATTCCTGTGCTACCTGATGTCTGCGGGCTGCGTGGCCGTTGCGGGGCTTATTCAGGCCAGCCGGTCGCTTGGGTCGCAGAACACCGTGGGGCAGGGGCTGGAGCTCGAGGTTCTTGCGGCGGTCATTCTGGGCGGTGCGTCCTTGCTGGGCGGGTCCGGCACAATCTTCAAGACTGTCATCGGTGTCCTGATCCTTGGATTTATCCAGAACGGACTTCTTTTGGTGGGTCTGCAATTCTACGTCCAGTTCGTTGTGACCTGGGTCATCATCATCCTTGCTGTCTGGCTCGATATCGCAGCCAAGCGCGGCAAGCTTTGGTCAAACATCGCGTAAGGGGGCTGGAAAGATGCAAGCTGGAACACTTTCGACCTTTCTCAAGTCCGGTGCGATCTGGGCTTTTGTGGTGCTGGAATTGATCTTTTTCAGTGTCGCGGGGGAATTCCTGTCGCTGTCGGACAAGGCCTTCATGGATTACGACAACATGATGCTCTTGCTCAAGCAATCGGCCCCGATCGGGATTATCGCGATGGGCATGACTATTGTCATGATCAACGGGAACATTGATCTGAGCGTTGGCGCCATCTTTGCACTATCGGCCGTGATCCTGCTCGACAGTATGACGTGGACGATCTTTGCCGGTTTGGGCGATTGGGTGATCCCTGTGTCCTGGGGGCTGGCGCTTCTGACTGGCGTGGTGCTGGGCGCGATCAACGGGCTGATTGTCTGGAAAACGGGGGTCGATGCCTTTATCGTGACACTGGGTGCGATGCTTGGGTTTCGCGGCCTTGTGTTCATGTATAACGGCGAAAACCCGACCTCGAACCTCAACTGGACGCTGGTTGATTTTGCCGAAGCGCAGTTTCTTGGCCTGCATACGGCGACATGGTTCCTTGCTGTCGTCACCCTTGTCATCTGGTATGTGATGACCCGCACAGTGCATGGCCGCAACGCCTATGCCATCGGCAACAACCGCGAGGCGGCGGTAAATGCGGGTATCCGTGTCGGGCCGCATATGCTGATCAATTTCATGATCATCGGCTTTCTGGCGGCGCTGTCGGCGGTGGTCTTCTATTCGGAATCCGGTTCCGTCAATCCCAATGACGGCCAGCTCTACGAGCTTTGGGTCATCACGGCGGTGGTGCTGGGCGGGACCAAACTGACCGGCGGGGCAGGGTCCATCCTGTCCACTTTGGGCGGGGTGATCGCGATCCAGCTTTTGCGCAAGGGGTTGGGGCACATCGGCGCGGATACCGAAACCGTGAACCTTGTCATCGGTCTGATC
>CAYGMX010000393.1:0-1656 GCA_964351055.1 uncultured Loktanella sp.
GATACGCGGAGGGTGATCCGGCGCGCCCGGCCCGGCCAGCGCGTTCCAATCAAGCGGGGTCAGCGCACCTGCAACAAGGTTCGGCATATCGGCAAAACCATCTGCCATCAGGCATTCACTTCCAGATGCAGTTTCATCTCGATCAGGACCTGTTGCAGCGCCGTCGTTTCCTGCAAAAGCCGTTTGGCCTCATTGATCGTGATAACCCCGTCCGCAATAGACTGGTTGTACTCTGCCATCAGCAGGGCAAACCGCTGGCTCAGTCTGATCACATCCGAATTGACCTCGCCTTTGCTGTTGGAACGCTCGGGGTCATAGGACATTGTCACGCCGCGCAACTCGGCCAAGGCCGAAGTGATATGCGGGTATTGCGACGCGGCTTCCAAAGCGGCCACCGCATCAACAGGGATGAACCGGTCGGCGTGTTCCTCATTGTCGGAGTAATACCGGCCCAAGGTCGCTTTGGACTTGCCGGTCAACGCGCAGGCCGCCTCGATCCCCACATCTTTTACAAGTGCTTCTGTGTGTTTCTTCAGGTAATTGCCGTAACTCGCCATACGTGTACTCCATCCGCGTTTCTCCGCCAGAAAGGCAGGGGAAATCCAATTCTGTATTCCCATTAGATCGTAAAGGTTTGTCTGTCATTCATAAATCTGTCTCGTGTGTTGGGACACTGTAACGAGTAGCGTGCTAAGCGGCACGTTTGGTTGGGATCGCGATCCGCCTAAAAATTCTACGGGTTTTTCGGCCCTGATACCGAAATGGGCGGCATCGCTCTCAGGCGCTGGCCTTGCCAAAGTGGCAACGCCAGCGCTAATCAGTGCCCATGGCGAAACTCTATTTCAATTACTCCACCATGAACGCGGGCAAATCGACCGTGCTCTTGCAGGCATCCCACAACTATATCGAACGGGGCATGCAGACCTATCTGATCACCGCGCAATTCGACAACCGCGCAGGCGAAGGAAGGATCGGGAGCCGGATCGGAATAGGTGCGGATGCCGATACCTTTGCGCCCGGCGAAAACCTTTTTGCCAAGATCAAAGCCCGTCTTGCTGCTGGCCCCTGTGCCTGTGTTTTCGTGGATGAGGCGCAGTTTCTTGAACCCGCACAAGTTTGGCAACTGGCCCGCGCGGTCGATGATCTGAACGTGCCGATCATGACCTTCGGTTTGCGGGTCGATTTTCTGGGCGAATTATTCCCCGGATCGGCGGCACTTTTGGCGCTTTCCGACGAAATGCGCGAGGTCCGCACGATATGTCATTGTGGAAAAAAGGCCACGATGGTGGTCCGTAAGGACGAGAATGGGCAGGTCTTGTCATCCGGCGATCAGATCGTGATCGGGGGTAATGACCGCTATGTGTCCCTTTGCCGCCGTCACTGGCGCGAAGAGATGGGCGAGAAAACCGGCGATCAATAAAAACTCTGCGGGTCGATGTCGATGGCCATGCGCAGGTTGGCCGGAAGACGGAATTGCCCTGTCCATTTTGCAAGCGCCTGTTGCAAGGGCGCTGATTTTTCCGCCTTGACCAGCAACCTGACCCTGTGCCGCCCGCGCACCCGTGCAATAGGCGCAGGGGCTGGCCCAAAGACCTGCGCCCCGATTTGCCGCAAGGGGCCATCCCGCCGCGCCATCTCTGCCCCCAGATCAAAGAC
>CAYGMX010000393.1:1666-3265 GCA_964351055.1 uncultured Loktanella sp.
TCGGACTGCTCAGGATGATCCCCGCCATACGACCGTAGGGCGGGACACCTGCCGCTTTGCGCTCTTCGGCCTCGGCTTTCCAAAAGCTTTCCTCGTCGCCTGCAAGGATAGACCGGATCACCGCATGTTCGGGCTGATAGGTCTGCAACAGCGCCTCGCCGGGGGTTTCGGCGCGCCCTGCGCGCCCGGCCACCTGACGCATGAGCTGAAAGGTCCGCTCTGCCGCGCGCAAATCTGACCCTTGCAGGCCCAGATCGGCGTCAATGACCCCAACAAGTGTCAGCAAAGGGAAGTTGTGCCCCTTGGCCACCAATTGCGTGCCGATGATGATATCGGTGCCGCCCGCGGCAATCTCTTCGATATGGGCTTTCATCGCGCGGGCAGAGCCATAAAGGTCCGAAGACAGCACCGCGATGCGCGCGTCGGGGAACAGGGCCGCAACCTCCTCGCCCATCCGCTCCACGCCGGGGCCAACAGCGCTTAGCCGGTCTTCGGCACCGCAACTGGGGCATGTGGTTGGCATGGGTTTCGTCTCGCCGCACTGGTGGCACATCAGGCGCTTGAGAAAGCGGTGTTCGACCATCCGCGCGTCGCAGTGGTCGCAACCGATCTGGTGCCCGCAGGCGCGGCAAAGCGTGATGGGCGCGTAACCGCGCCGGTTGAGAAAGATCAGCGATTGCTCCTGCTTTTCAAGGCGCTGCGCGATGGCGTCGCGGAGCGTGGGTGACACCCACCGCCCGCTTGGCACATCCTCGGCCCGCATATCGATCGCCGCCATTTCCGGCATCACCGCCGCCCCGAAACGCGAGGTCAGTTCCAGCCGTTGATACTTGCCCGCCTCCACATTGGCCCAGCTTTCCAGACTGGGCGTGGCAGAGGCCAGAACCACCTGCGCCCCGTTGATCGCCGCGCGCAACACGGCCATGTCGCGCGCATTGTAAAGGACGCCATCCTCTTGCTTGTAGGAGGTGTCATGTTCCTCATCGACCACGATCAGCCCAAGGTTCTGATAGGGCAGGAACAAGGCCGAGCGTGCGCCCACGACCAGTTGCGCATCGCCCTGCCCGACCATCCGCCAACAGCGGCGGCGTTCGGTCATGGTGACACCGGAATGCCATTCCGCCGGTTTCATCCCGAAACGGGCCTCGACACGACTGATGAATTCGCCGGACAAAGCAATTTCCGGCAACAGGACCAAGGCCTGACGACCCATGCGCAAACATTCGGCAACCGCTTCCAGATAAACCTCGGTCTTGCCGGACCCTGTCACACCCTTGAGCAAGGTTGTACCATAGGCATCTGTGCGCAAGGCGGCACGCAGGGTTTCGGCCCCCGCCGCCTGATCAGCGCTCAGGTCCTTGCCGCCATAATCGGGGTCAAGCCGGGGATAGGGTGTATCACGCGGGGCGTCTTCTTCGTATAGCGCGCCCTGTTTGACCATGCCTTTGACAACGGATGCACCAACATCGGCGGCCTCGGCTAATTCGCGCAAGGTAAAGGACAAGCCGCCGTAATCGCGCAGCACTCTCAGAACCTTTTCGCGGGCACCCGTCATCCGGTCTGGCAGCCGGTCGCCCAAGCGGTAGATTTTACGCATCG
>CAYGMX010000394.1:0-3258 GCA_964351055.1 uncultured Loktanella sp.
GTCGTGTAGACCAAAAAGATCCTCGACCCCAAGATAAAGGTCACGGCCACTTGCGTGCGCGTGCATGTCTTTGTCGGCCATTCGGAAGCGATCAACATCGAATTCGAAGAGTTTCTGGACGAGGATGAAGCCCGCGATATCCTGCGCGAGGCCCCCGGTATCATGGTGATCGACAAGCGCGAGGCGGGTGGCTATGTCACGCCGATCGAATGCGTCGGCGATTTCGCGACCTTTATCAGCCGCATCCGGCAGGACAGCACCATCGACAACGGCCTGAACCTGTGGTGCGTATCCGACAACCTGCGCAAGGGGGCCGCACTGAACGCGGTCCAGATCGCGGAATTGCTTGGCCGCGAGTGCCTGAAAAAGGGCTGATCCGCCCTGCAAGATTTCGACGAAAGGGCGCTGTTTTCAGCGCCCTTTTTTGTGGTGCAGGAATTTTTTTGCCCATCCCGCCAAGGATCATGCAGCGGCGCGCGTCTTACTGCTAGAATGACCCCAAAACATTTGCAGGAGAACACCATGCTGCGCCCGTTACTGACCACCAGCCTGATTGCACTGGCTGCCCCCGGCCTAGCCGATACCTTTGTCGGCGCGGCCCGCGTCGATACCGTGACAATCTATCCCGGTCTGGCGACGGTCACCCGCCAGATTACGCTGGACCTGCCTGCGGGCCGCCATGACATCATCGTACCCGACCTGCCGCAGGCGCTGTCCTCCGAAGGGTTGCGCCTTGCCGCCACGGGCGGTGTCCAGATCGGCGCTGTCAATCTGGCCTATGACCGTCTGCCCGTCACACCGGACCAGTCCGCCCCCGCGATTGTTGCCGCCCGCGCGGAAGTGGACCGCCTTGAGGCCGTTTTGCGTGACCGGACCGATGCCATTGCCGAAATCCGGCTGCGCGTGCAGGCCGCGCAAGAGCAGATCGCCTTTCTGCAAAGCCTGTCACAGGCCAGCGCCGGTGACACCCTGACGGCAAGCGCCATCGCCGATATCCGCGCCCTTGCGCAGATGGTCGGCACCGAAACGCTTGCCGTGCGCCAGACCGCCTTTGCCGCCGAACAAGAGGCCCAGGCCGCAGAGCGCGCCCGCGAAGATGACATCGAAGCCTTGGAGGATGCCAAACGCGCCCTTGCGGCCTTGATGGCACCGGCGGATGATGCATCGGTTCTGACATTTACGGTGAACGCGCCACAAGCGGGCGAGGTCACGGTGGATGTGACAACGCTTGAGGGTTTTGCCAACTGGCAGCCGGTCTATGACATGCGGCTGACTACGGGCGATGCCGCCGGTCTTGATATCGACCGTGCCGTGATCGTGAGCCAGCAAACGGGGCAGGACTGGTTGGATGTCAACCTTGTGCTGTCCACCGCCCGTCCCGGCGAACAGATTGCCCCGGGTGATGTCTGGGCCCCGCTGCGCCGCATTATCTCCGAGGACGCACTGGACCGCGAAGGCGGCGTTGTGATGATGAGCGATAGCGCACAGTCGTTCTCGCGTGCAGAGCTTGGCGCCATGCCCGCCCCCGTCATGGAAGAGGTCGTGGCCAAGGCCGATTTCAGCGGTGCAACCGTCAGCTATACCTATCCGGGGCGTGTCGATATCCGCAACGGTGTGGATGATCTGCGGCTGCCGCTGGATACCTTGTCCCTTGATGCCCAAGTCTGGGCAGAGGCCGCCCCGAGCCGCGACCTGATCGCCTATCGCATGGCGGAGTTCACCAATACGACCGATGAAATCCTGCTGCCCGGGCGGGCGCTGGTCTTTGCTGATGGTACGATGATCGGGTTCAGCCAACTGCCGCTTCTGGCGGCAGGGGCCGATACGGAAATGGGGTTCGGGCCCCTGGACGGGCTGCGGCTGACCCGCACCACGCCCAACAGGTCCGAAGGCGATCGGGGGGTATTCACCACCACCAACCAGTTGACCGAACAGGCCGTCATGACGGTTGAAAACCTGACAGGGCAGGACTGGACCGTGCTGCTGCGCGATGCCATCCCCTATTCCGAACAGGACGATCTGGAGGTCGCATTTACCGCCAGCCCTGCGGTCACGCGGCGCGACCCAGAAGGGCAGCGCGGGATACTGGAATGGGATCTGGACGTGCCCGCAGGAGCGACACAAGAGGTGACGCTGGACTATACGCTGCGCTGGCCGGACGGGTATGTGTTGCGCTAAAGAGCCCCAAAGGCAGGACGCAAAGGCAAGAGGTGAAATGGCACGAAGATTGCAGAATCACGGCCGTGTCGTGGGTATAGAGCTATGAATAACCCGACTGCGCGCGCGCTCCTGCCTGATTATCTGCGGCTTGTCGCTTTGTTCGGGATCGTTGTTGTCAACGTCCAGTACATGGCGTTTTCGGCATTCCAGAGCTTTGCCAATCCTGACGTACAGTCGCTCGCGGACGAGATTACCCTTTTTCTGGTGCATGGATTCGCGCTCTTGAAAACCTATGGCCTGTTTTCATTCATGTTCGGTGTCGGGCTGGGGTTTTTGATGCGCGCATCCGACAGGCGGGGGCTGGCATTTGGCAAGGTCTATCGCAACCGGATGATCGGCCTGCTGATGTTGGGGGTGGCACATGGGTGCCTGTTTTACCCGGGTGACATTCTGGTCATCTATGCGGTCACGGGGTCAATCCTGTACCTGTTGCGCAACGGGTCCGTGCCGCGCCTTGTGCGCATCGGCACTGTGTTGCTGGTCTTGCAAGCGATGATTATTCCGGTGTTGGCGCTGATCCCCCAAGATGCGCCGGCAGAGTTCGTGAAGTTCGAACAAATGGCCCTGATTGATGGCGGTTTTCTGGATGCCGCCATTTTCCGCAGCATCGGGTTTGCTTTCACTTTGCCTGTCTTCCTTGTGTTTCAGGGCATTTCGGCTTTGGGGTGGTTCTGTCTGGGGTTGGCGGCTGTGAAATCGGGGATGATCGACGATGCAACCCACCCGCTCTGGCGGCGTGCGCGGCGGCTATGTTTGTGGCCCGGTGTCGTGCTCAGCCTGTCGGGTGCAGCGCTTTGGCAATGGGGGCCGGCACTGCCCGGTGCGGCGCTGACCCTGAGCATCGCACCATTGGCAACGCTCGGGTATCTGGGGCTCATCGCCGCGATTGCCCGCCCGCCCGGTCCTTTGATGGCGCGTGTGTTGCGCGCGGGCGGGTCCAGCCTGACGATCTATCTGGGACAGTCGATCATTCTGACAACGGTCTTTGCGGGTTACGGGTTTGGGCTGTGGAACGCGGTTGACCGGCTGACCGCGACA
>CAYGMX010000395.1:0-3258 GCA_964351055.1 uncultured Loktanella sp.
GCTTTACCGCCTTCATCACTTTTGCGGTGATGCTGTCCTTGCTGGTCTTTATCTTTGAAGGCGTGCGCGATGCCTTTGATCCGCGCAAGACCTTTGTGGCGGACGGCAATGTGACGGTCGATGACACCATGTTCGGACAAGCGCCCGACCTCGCCAAGACCGGAACCGACAACAGATGACCAATACCGTTCTCGACGTCAAAAACCTGCGCGTGGCATTCCGGCAGGATGGTGACACCACCCATGCGGTCAAAGGCGTATCGTTCAAGGTACACAAAGGTGAAACCGTGGCAATCGTGGGCGAAAGCGGATCGGGCAAATCGGTGACTGCCCTGTCCACTGTTCAGCTCTTGGGCGACAGCGCCGTGATGGCGGGGTCGATCAAATACGGCGGCGTTGAAATGGTGGGCGCGAACGAGGCCGCGCTGCGCCGTGTGCGCGGCAACGACATCAGCTTTATCTTTCAAGAGCCGATGACATCACTGAACCCGCTTCATACGATTGAAAAGCAGCTGGCCGAAAGCATCGAACTGCATCAGGGGCTGCGTGGGCCTGCGGTGCGCGAGCGCATCCTGCAATTGCTGGACCGTGTGGGTATCCGCGATGCGGAAAGCCGCCTTGGAGCCTATCCACACCAGTTATCCGGCGGGCAACGCCAGCGGGTGATGATCGCGATGGCGCTGGCAAACGGGCCAGAACTGCTTATCGCGGATGAACCGACAACGGCGCTGGATGTGACCATTCAGGCGCAAATCTTGGACTTGCTGGCTGATCTGAAACGCGACGAAGGCATGTCGATGCTGTTCATCACCCATGACCTGACCATCGTGCGCAAGATCGCCGACCGCGTTTGCGTCATGAAAGACGGCGAGATCGTCGAGACAGGGCCAACTGCCGATCTTTTTGCCAACCCCCAACACCCCTACACCCAAACACTGCTTGCCGCGGAATCAACCGGTGCGCCAGCGCCGGTTGCGGCGGATGCGCCAATCGTGCTGCAGACCGAAAACGCAAAGATATGGTTCCCGATCCAGCGCGGGCTGTTGAAACGCACCGTCGGCCATATCAAGGCCGTCAATGACGCGACCTTGACCGTCCGCGCCGGTGAAACACTGGGCATCGTGGGTGAAAGCGGGTCGGGCAAGACTACGCTGGCGCTTGCCGTCATGCGTTTGATCCGGTCAGAAGGGCGGATCACCTTTCAGGGCCGCGATATCCACCATCTTTCACAACGCCAGATGCGCCCGCTGCGCAGCGAAATGCAGATCGTGTTTCAGGACCCTTACGGGTCGCTGTCGCCGCGCATGACCGTGGCCGAGATTATTTCCGAAGGGCTGGGTGTGCATGGTGTCGATCCCGGTCGTGACCGCCGCGATATGGTGGCCGAGATCATGGGCGAGGTCGGGTTGGACCCTGCATTGATGGACCGCTATCCGCATGAATTTTCCGGTGGACAACGCCAGCGTATCGCCATTGCACGGGCGATGATCCTGCGTCCGAAACTGTTGATACTGGACGAACCAACAAGCGCGCTGGACATGACCGTTCAGGTCCAGATCGTGCAGCTTTTGCGCGATTTGCAGCAAAAAAACGGGCTGGCCTATCTGTTCATCAGTCATGATCTCAAGGTCGTGCGGGCCTTGTCGCACAAGGTGATGGTCATGAAACAGGGTGATGTGGTCGAGGCAGGGGATGCCGATGCGATCTTTGATGCGCCCAAGACAGTTTATACACGGGCCTTGATGGCTGCTGCGTTCGAGGGGTCTGTCGCCTAAGGCTAACCCTCTGATCCGATCATGAAACATGTTGTCCCGCGTGCCTGCAAGCGCCGGCAGGCCAGATCGGCCCCTTCGCGGGTCAGACCCATGAAATTGGCATCAAACCCGCCAGAGCGTTGCGTGACGCGGCGCAGTGCACCGTCCAGCGTGCTCATTTCGTTCAGGGCAACTTGCAGCAGGACGCGCTCTGCATCGTGGCGGGTGTTGTAGCGCCCGACGTTGACACCCCAATGCCGCCCGCCCGATGTGGAGATGCGGGTGACAACTTCCGGGCCGGTGTCGACTTCGGCAGGGGGCGCCAGTGCGGCGACAACTGTTTCTGCGGTGGCGGGTCGCGGTGTTGGCAGCACGGCTGCTGCTGCGGCCGCCTGAACCGTGACAGGTGCAGCAGTGGCGGGTTCTGATGCTGCGCCAGCAAGCGCCTCTGCGAGTGCTGCGTTGACTGAATCTGCCACAACCGCGTTGATGATATCCGTGTCAACGGCGGCAAGCAAAAGTTCTTGCGGTGGCGCTGCTGGCTGTGATGGCCGCGAAACTGGCCGGATGCTGGAATTCACCAGACCACTTACGCGAATGGTTTTCCCCGCATTGCCCCATTGTTGTGTGCCGGTATCACTGGACAGCATGGGGGCAGGCGGATCGGGTTGCCGGACCGTGGCGCGCGACGGCGCGCGGTTAAAGCCCATGTCCATCAGTTCTGTGATCCGTGCATTGCGTGCGCTGGTTGATGACCCGCCAAAGACGGTCGCGATTATCCTTTCCTGCCCGCGCTGCGCAGAGGCCACAAGGTTGAAACCAGCCGCATTTGTATATCCCGTCTTGATCCCGTCGCCACCTTCGTAGCTATCCAGCCAGCGGCGGTTCGTATGGCGCACAGTGGCCATGCCCGCATCGGCAGACCGGCGCGAGAAAAGATTGTAGTACTGCGGGAAATCATAGATCACATGCCGCCCGAGCACGGTCATGTCGCGGGCCGTGGACAGGTGTCCCGACTGGGTCAGGCCATGCGCGTTGCGGAAATTGGTGTTGCGCATCCCCATAGCTGCCGCTGTCCGGTTCATGCGTGTTGCAAAGGCGTCTTCCGACCCCGAGATTGCTTCACCGATCGCGGTTGCCGCATCATTGGCCGATTTGACTGCCGCCGCGCGCAACAGGAACCGCAGGCGGATGGTCTGCCCCTCGCGCAGGCCCAGCTTTGACGGCGGCTCTGATGCGGCAAGGCGGCTGATCGTGACGGGGGTATCCAATGTGATCTCGCCGCGTTCGATCGCCTGAAAGGCGACATAGAGTGTCATCATTTTGGTCAGCGAGGCGGGGTGTAGCGGTGTATCAGCGTTGCGCGAGTGCAAGACCTCGCCAGTGCGGGCATCCATCACCATCGCAGCATAAGGCGCTGCAAATGCGCGCATCGGCGAAAGCAGAACACAAACCATCAATAGCGCTAAAAACAGCCCACGAAGGGCCAACTGTCCCGGACGACT
>CAYGMX010000396.1:0-2379 GCA_964351055.1 uncultured Loktanella sp.
GGCACTTCTTCAAAGCCAGTCCCGCACAGGAGACCCAGAGCTCGCCTCTTTTCAAGACGCCGCTGATCAGGAGGAATGCCGCTTCATTTCAGGTCGGCAGCCATAAATCCAGTCTCTCGCCCACGCCGACAACGCTTCTGACTGTTGCTCACTTTGTGTTTACAGCACAGAGTTATGCCAAGGCCGAACGTGCGATCAATGAAAAGGCGCATGCCAACAAGAGCCGCAAGTACCATGGCTATGTGGAATTGTTTGACAAGATGAATGCTTCATCGGGCAGCTTTCTAGACGACTTTAGTGTCAGGTATGAAGGTGCAGAACAGCTCATTCGCCTTGGCTTGATGCGTTGGTGATGATGTGTTGATCTGGGGCAGACATGGGTCAACCAGCCTGTATTTCTACGGAAATTTTGTACATATGTGTACAGTATTGCACCACATTTCTTTGCAGACCCCTATGCGGTATCGCTCCTTGCTTTGGTCCGGTCTACCGAATGAAGCCTGCACGATGGCCTCGGAATCAGGACATCCGGCGCGCGCGAAATTGTGGGAATGGAGGGTGCAGGATGATCATTAGCTACAAACATCGCTATGTTTTCCTCCATTGCCGGAAAACTGCAGGCAGCTCCATTGGTGTTTCGCTTTCGCGGTCGCTTGGGCCAAATGACCTGCTTCTCTCAGGCTTGAGAGAAACCTTGGCTGCCGGGATGCCGGTGCCGGCGCAGACACGCAACGAAGCCATCGACGAAAACCGGAAAAACTGGCGATTGGGACAATCGCTTGCGCTTTACGGTCTAAAGGGAAAGGACGCCCGCAATCAGGCGACCAGAAAACGGATCATGGACCGCTATCGAACGGCATGGGGCGAACCAACCCCGCAACATGCCTATGCTGAATCCCTTGCCAATGCATTTCCCCAAGAATGGGCCGAGTTCCGCAAGTTCTGTGTGGTGCGCAATCCTTGGACAAAGGCCGTTTCCGACTATTTCTGGCGGATCAAGACCTGTTCTACTCCCCCCAGTTTCTCAGAGTTCATAAGCGCCATCGAGCAGGGAAACGACTTGGGCGGCATCGTGCCCCTACGCTATCATGATAATTGGCCGCTCTACACGATCGACAACCAGATCGTCGCGGACGACGTCATTCGCTTCGAGGACCTCGTGCCGCAACTGACACAGGTGTGCACAAAACTTGGAATACCGTTTGATGGCTGGCTACCTAAGGCCAAGGGGAACCACCGCCCGAAAAGCGGTGCGAAAGCCGATCCTTTCAGCTTCTATACCCCCGCACTCCGCGACACTGTTGGACTGCTCTACGAAAAAGAGATCAGCGCGTTCAACTATACCTTCGGGTAAGTTGTCAGCGGTGTGCCGCTTGTGTTCGCCAAAGGTTGAGTCGTTCCGGTGTGCGCCAGTGGGTGCTGGGCCGTACGAACCCGCTTGCGGATACAAGTGTTTGGCTTGACTGTCTGCCCTTACTCAACACAGACAAGACAGCTGGCCTAAGGCGACAGCCCCAAAATCCGGCGTGCTGTCGCTGGGTTTGCAACGGGGCGTTCGTTCCGGTCACATAGGTCTGCAACGCGCGCGACCAGTGCGGCGTTCGAAGGCGCAAGTGTGTCGCGGTCCAGCCTTACATTATCTTCCAGACCTGTCCGCGCGTGCCCGCCCGCTGCCACTGACCAAGCATTCAACAGGTACTGGCTTGCGCCGATCCCCGCAGCGCACCATGGCGCTCCCGGGAAAAGACGGTTGATCGTCTTGACGTAAAAGTCGAACACATCACGGTCAGCGGGCATCGCGTTCTTGACACCCATGACGCATTGCACATAGGGCACGTCAGTGATCTGCCCTTTGGCGTACATGTCGGCGGCCTTGAGGATATGCGACAGATCAAACGCCTCGACCTCCGGTTTCACGCCATAGGTTTGCATTTCCGCCGCCAGCCAATCAACCAGATCAGGCGGGTTTTCATAGACCCGCGTTGGAAAATTGTTTGACCCAACCGATAACGATGCCATGTCCGGCCGCAGGGAAAGCATCCCGCCACGTGTCTTGCCTGCGCCCGACCGTCCACCGGTGGAAAATTGGATAATCATCCCCGGACAATGCTTTTGCAGGCCCTCCTTGAGTCGTGCAAATTTTTCGGGATCGCTGGAGGGTGTCTCATCGTCGTTGCGCACATGCGCGTGGCAAATCGTGGCCCCCGCTTCAAAGGCAGCCTGCGTGCTTTCGATTTGCTCTGTCACCGTGATCGGAACAGCAGGGTTGTTGGCCTTTGTCGGCAATGAGCCGGTGATGGCGACACAGATGATGCAAGGCGTGGTCATTTTGCGGATGCCTATCCGATATCTTGGATCATGTGACTGAACGGACTATCC
>CAYGMX010000396.1:2389-3258 GCA_964351055.1 uncultured Loktanella sp.
ACTATCCGCCCCATTTTGTAGCGATACGCGTTTCACTATTGAAATGAGCGAAACGCGCCATGAGAGACTGTTTGAGCCCGAAGACCGCGTCAGAATGGATATAGCCGTCTTCGGGATCGAAAATAGGCGTCATGAGTGTCTCCATGGCTTCTGCACCATCATCTGCATGTACTTCGGCGGGACGATAAGGATGTCAGCCCAAGGCCGCCAGCACTTTTCTTAGGGGGCATCATCAAGAGGTCGGGCAAGCGGCCCTTTTTGGTGCACGTTTTTGAAGCCGCCATCATTGGTCTGCAAGACGCGGATTCTT
Source organism: uncultured Loktanella sp. (assembly GCA_964351055.1). GTDB lineage: Bacteria > Pseudomonadota > Alphaproteobacteria > Rhodobacterales > Rhodobacteraceae > Yoonia. Next base: position 2,700 of record CAYGMX010000396.1, read on the forward strand.
TCGCCAACGCAGGGTTGCCCTCAACATCAAGAACACGGCCTTTGACACGCATCTTGCCGCCTTTGCCATCCAGAACATGCGACAGTCACAATGAAATCATTCACCGGATTGGCACCCGTCGCGCAGAGCGCTTCATTTGCGCAAGGCATGACGATTTGCGCGCCAGTATCGCGGACCAGGAAACTGCAAGTCTTTGGGGGCTCGTTTTGCGCGGCTAAAGAGCGGCGCTTGTGATAACAGGATGGCAATCGGGGCCATGGTTATCGGAGATCGCACATCTGTGCGGGTGTGACCCTAGAGGGTCCGCAGCACCAGCGCAGTGCGTTTTTTCACTGTGGCAGACCGTTGCGAAGGTGAGCCAATCACCACCACAACGGCCAGCAACAAGACAAGAACCAAATCAAACATTTACCAAACTCCAACGTTGCGCCAAACCGGCTAAACTCGATACCAACACTTTGTGAAACTATTCATAAATCAGTGGCCGGCAAAAATATACCTGTCCTAAAGGTCAGTAAAATAAGGGAAATATGGCGCTACTGGCACTTTGTTGTCCCGC
>CAYGMX010000397.1:0-3236 GCA_964351055.1 uncultured Loktanella sp.
ATCTACGCCTGTTGTGCGGGCACAACAAAACACGTCGGCACCTCTTTCAGCGACCCGTCGCATGTGGCGCCAGGCATGGAAATGCTGCACCGGATCGCCGGTGGTGAAGCGGCGTGGCGGGCGCGGCCTTTCGTGTCGAACTCGAACTGTTTTGTGGTCCCGCCGATGAAATTTGCCGAGGAAAGCTGCATCGCGATGGAAGCCTGCATTCGTGCGGGTATGCCGGTCTTGCTGCTTTCGGCAGGGCAGGCCGGCGCGACGGCCCCTGCGCCGATCGCCCTTGCTATCGTGCAGGCTGTTGCGGAATGTCTGGCTGGCGTGGTCTATGTGAACGCCATGGCGCCGGGTCATCCGGCGGTCTTTGGCACATGGCCGTTTGTATCGGACCTGCGGACCGGCGCGATGTCCGGCGGTTCTGCAGAGCAGGCTCTTCTGACCGCTGGCTGCGCCCAGATGCACCGGTTCTATGATCTGCCTGGTGGGGCGGCAGCGGGTATCTCTGATTCCAAACTTCCCGACATGCAGGCGGGCTGGGAAACAGGGATGACAAATGCGCTGGCCGGATTGTCCGGCCTCAACATGGTCTATGAGGCGGCGGGCATGCATGCCTCTCTCTTGGGCTTCTGTCTGGAATCACTGGTGCTGGGCGATGATGTTCTGGGGCAGGTCATGCGGATGGTGCGCGGGATCGACGTGACCGACGAAAGCACCTCGATTGACGCGATGAAGGCGGTGTGCCTTGGCGGACCGGGGCATTATCTGGGGTCGGACCAGACCCTTAAGCTCATGCAGACCGAGTATATCTATCCGACGTTGGGCAACCGGATGAGCCCCAAGGAATGGAACGAGGCAGACCGCCCGATCCTGATAGACAAGGCCATCGCAAGGAAAAACGATATCCTCCAAAAGTCGCGGATCCAGATTGATCCGTTGCTGGATGCGGGCATCCGAGCCGATTACAACATCTACTTCAAATAAGGGCCGCATCATGCACTACGGGTATATTGGCCAAGGGAACCTTGGCGCCAACTGCACGGCTTGCCTGCTACGCGCGGGCATGAAAGTCGCGGTCACCGACATCAATCGTGATGCGGCCGCTTCTGCCCTTGCGGCGGGGGCAACTTGGGCAGACACGCCTGCCGAACTGGCCGCGCAGGTCGATCATGTGATCACCTGCCTGCCGTCGCCAGCGGTGTCAGAGCGGGTTGCAGCGCAAATGTTGCCGGTCATGCGGACGGGGGCGCACTGGCTTGAAATGTCGACCTTGGGGCGTGACGAAGTGCTGGCCTTTGCCAAAATGGGTGTGGAACATGGCGTGCGTTTGATGGAACTGCCCGTCACAGGCGGCGTGCACCTTGCAGCACAGGGCAATATCACGATGCTGGCAGGCGGGGACAAGGATATGTTCGACCTGCACCTGCCCGCCCTCAAGGCGATGGGCAATCAGGTGTTTCACATGGGACCACTGGGGTCGGCCTCGGTGATCAAGGTGATCACGAACATGCTGGCCTTTATCCACCTCAAAGCCTGCGGCGAGGCGTTGATGCTGGCCAAGCGCGGCGGCCTTGACCTTGCCCAAGCGTGGCACGCGATCAAAGCGTCTTCGGGGACGTCGTTTGTGCATGAGACCGAAGGTGCGCTGGTGCTGAACGGCTCTTACGATGTGGCCTTCAACATTGATCTTGCGCTCAAGGATCTTGGCTTTGCGATGGGGTTTGGGCGCGAGTTTGAAGTGCCGCTGGAACTGGCAGCAGCAACCGAACAAACCTATGTCGCCGCCCGCGCGGCCTATGGCGGTACGGCGCAATCGCCGATGATCGTAAAACTGCTTGAGGATTTGCTCGACACCGATCTGCGTGCAGAGGGTTTTCCCGCGCGTCTGACCTAAGCGCGCTGCATCGCCTGGGCAAAGAACGGCAGCCATGCCTCCAGAACTTTGTCGGGGTACTGTTCAGCAAGGTAATGCCCACCGGGCAATGCCCGGCCCTGCACATTGTCGGCACGTTCACGCCAAAGTGCCAGACAGTCAAAATGTGCCTCGATTGCGCCGTCACGCCCCCACAGCGCCAAGAGCGGCATTTGCAGTCTGGTCGGGTCTGCATCGTCATGGGCAATGTCGATTGTGGCCGCAGCGCGGTAATCCTCGCAAGCACCGTGGATCGCGGCAGGCGTGTTGAAACAGGTCAGATATTCATCCAGCGCTTGCTGGGCAAAGGGTGCCATTCCTGCCGCGCCAGCCCCGATTTTCGTCAACAAGTAATAATCAGGATCAGCCCCGATCAGCCTTTCAGGGAACGGATGCGGCAAGGTCAGCCAGTACCAATGCCAATAGGTATGCGCAAAACCGCTGTCCGCTTCGCGGTACATTTCGCGGGTGGGGGCAATATCAAGGACAGACAGGGCGATCACCCGCGCGGGGTGATCAGCAGCAAGCCGGTGCGCAACGCGACCGCCCCGATCATGCGCGCCAATCAGATAACGCGCATGCCCCAGATGATCCATAAGTGCCAGAACGTCGCCCGCCATCGCGCGCTTGGAATAGGGTGCATGGTCGGTATCGGTCTGGGGCTTCAATGACCGACCGTAGCCACGCAAATCCGGACAAATCACCCGGTATGACTTTGCCAGTTCTGCAACAACCGCGTGCCACATTGCCGATGTCTGCGGGTAGCCATGCAACAAGACAAGCGGCGGACCGCTGCCACCGATGCGATAGAAAATGGGACCGTCCGATGTATCAAGATACGCCTCTTGGAACCCTGCAAAAAACAGATCGGTCACGGGTGCATTTTGAACCAGCGGATGCATCAGCCGTAAATCGCCTGCCATGCGCGATGAAGAGCACCCAACTGGTCATTTTGATACGCGATCAGCACCACATGGTCGTCGGCCAAAGCGAGCGCCGCTGCCGTGCCATCCGCAAGCGCGCCCTCCAGACAGATCAACTGCGGGCCGTCCTCTGTGTTCAGCAACTTGTTGTGTGTGGCTTGAAACGCGGCGACTTGCGTGTCCCAGATCGTCTGCAGGATATCAAAATCCCCGACCGTGGCGACAATCTCGCCGTCGCGCAGATGTAACATGGCAGAAATGAACGCCTTGCTCGTGCCCAGAAAGCGCGCCATCGGTTCTTTTGGCGTGTCATCTGTCGGAAGCTGCCAGATTTCGGCAAGCCCTTGGGCCGAGATTCCACGTTCGCCGCCGGTGCCAAACGGCTGCGGCGGCAAACTGCGTACCGT
>CAYGMX010000398.1:0-3201 GCA_964351055.1 uncultured Loktanella sp.
ATATCGAAATTGCCGTCGCTGCGATCAAGCAAGGGGCCTATGACTTTATCGAAAAGCCGTTCAATATCGACCAGTTGCTGGTGGTGATCCGGCGCGCCATGGAAACCTCGCGCCTGCGCCGCGAGAATGTCGAACTCAAGCGCGGCGAAACCCATAGCGCCGAGATGCTGGGGGAAAGTGCTGCTTTCCGTATGTTGAAATCGCAATTGGACAAGGTGACCAAATCCAACGGACGTGTGATGCTGACCGGACCGGCAGGTGTCGGCAAGGAAATTGCGGCCCGCTATATCCACGCCAATTCCAGCCGCGCCAACGCGCCTTTTGTGACGGTCAATTCGGCTTCAATCGAACCGGAACGCATGGAAGAGGTCCTGTTCGGACGCGAGGACAGTGGCCGTGGCATCGAACCTGGCCTACTGGAAGAAGCAAATGGCGGTGTGGTCTATTTTGATGAAATCGCGGATATGCCCCTTGGCACCCAATCCAAGATCCTGCGTGTGCTGGTTGAGCAGCGGTTCCAGCGTGTGGGCGGGGGCGACAAGGTGCAGGTTGATCTGCGGGTCATCTCAAGCACCAATCGCGATCTATCTGCGGCGATTGCGGCAGGGACCTTCCGCGAAGAACTGTTCCATCGCTTGAACGTCGTGCCCATTGCTGTGCCATCGCTTGAGGAACGGCGCGAGGATATCCCATTGCTGGCCGAACATTTCATCGCGCTGTTCAACAAGGCCCAAGGCTTGCCCTTGCGCAAACTGGCCGAAGACGCACGGGCGCTGCTTCAAACCATGCTTTGGCCAGGCAATGTGCGCCAGTTGAAGAACGTCGTGGAACGTGTTCTTATCCTTGGTGAAAATAGCGGTGACATCAGCGCCCGCGAATTGCCCAGCGGTGACGATGGTGGCGGCGAGGAAGGCCGGATCGTGCTGGCCGGTGGCCTTGCCACCCTGCCGTTGCGTGAAGCCCGCGAATTGTTCGAACGCGAATACCTGCTGACGCAGATCAACCGTTTTGGTGGGAACATCAGCCGGACCGCCTCGTTTGTGGGGATGGAACGTTCGGCCTTGCACCGTAAACTGAAATCGCTAGGCGTGGTGACAACGAACAAGGCAGGGGGCCGTGTGGCCTATCTGGAAGGCGATATCGAATGAAAGTGATCATTTGCGGCGCAGGGCAGGTCGGCTGGCAGATCGCCCGCCATTTGTCGGGTGAAAACAACGACGTAACGGTCGTTGACAGCAACCCCGAACTGGTGCGCCGTGCGACAGATACGCTTGATGTGCAGGGGGTGGCGGGCTTTGCCAGCTATCCCGATGTGCTGGATCGTGCGGGCGCGCGCGATGCGGATATGATTATTGCCGCCACCCATTCCGACGAGGTGAACATGGTGACCTGTCAGGTCGCCCACTCTGTCTTTTCGGTGCAACGCAAGATCGCGCGGCTGCGGGCGCAAAACTATCTTGATCCGGTGTACTCTGATCTTTATCGCCGCGATCACCTGCCGATCGACGTGGTGATTTCGCCAGAGCGCGAAGTTGCAGAGGCGGCGTTGCAGCGGCTGGCGGCCCCTGCCGCATTCGATACCGAGAGTTTTCTGGACGGGCGCGCACAACTGCTTGGCATCACGATTGACGAGGATTGTCCTGTCATCAACACGCCCCTGCGCCAGTTGACCGATCTTTTCTCGACGCTGCGCGCGGTGGTAGTGGGGATCCGGCGCGAAGGCACGCTTTTTGTACCTTCTGCGGGGGACCAGATTTTCCCCAACGACGATTGCTATATCTTTACCGAAACCCAAGATATGGCACGCACGCTCGAGATTTTTGGGAAAACGCAATCAAAACAAGAACGTATTGTCATTATTGGCGGGGGCAATGTCGGGCTTGGCGTGGCTTTGGCGCTCGAGGCCCGCACCGACCGTGTGCGCGTCAAGATGATCGAGAAGAACCGCGCATGCGCTGAACGTGCTGCGGATGCGCTGGACCGGACAATCGTGCTGCATGGGGACGGGCTCGACAGTGCCTTGCTGGAAGAGGCCAATATTTCGGCAGCGGATGCCGTGCTTGCCGTGACAGACGACGACAAGACCAACCTGCTGGTATCTGTCAGGGCCAAGGAAATGGGCTGTTCTATGGCAATCAGTCTGGTGAACGACCCTACCTTGGTCCCGTTGATGGGGCCTTTGGACATTGACGCCTATATCAACCCCCGCGCAACCACGGTCAGTTCGATCTTGCGCCATATCCGCCATGGCCGTGTGCGCGGTGTCTATTCCATCGGCGATGCAGAGGCCGAAGTGATCGAGGCGCTTGTCTTGGGAACCTCGCCGATTGCAGGCCAGAAGGTGAAAGATATCTCTTTTCCCGAAGGCACGCTGATCGGGGCGGTCATGAAAGAAGGCAAGGTGCTGCGGCCCACCGGCGACATGCGGATCGAAGAGGGCGATGCAATCGCCATCTTTGCGATGGCCGATGATGTCCCCGAGGTTGAACGGCTCTTGCAGGTTTCGATCGACTTTTTCTGATGGACTGGATTATCCGTCTTCCGTTTTTTGTGGTCTTGATGGGGTTCGGCTCTGTCGCGATGATTGTGCCGGCGGCACATGCGGCGGTTCTCGAAGACTTTACCACGATGCGGGTGTTCTTTTACGGCTTTATCCTGTTTTCAACGCTGACCCTGCTGATTGGGCTGGCAACCGCGGGCTATGCGCCCAAGAGCGTGGCGCGCAGCCAGTTGGTCGGGCTGCTTGCCGCTTTCAGTGCGCTTCCCTTGATGTTTGCGGTGCCCTTTTACGAGGCGGTCGGAACCACGAGCTTTCTTGATGCCTGGTTCGAGATGGTATCCTGTTTCACCACGACCGGTGCCACCGTTTATGATACGGCAGGGCGGCTGACACCGTCGCAGCATCTTTGGCGTGCTCTTGTCGGCTGGTTGGGGGGGCTGCTTGTCTGGGTCACGGCTGTGTCGATCTTTGCGCCGATGAACCTTGGCGGTTTCGAGGTGCGGGCGACAGCCACAGGCGGCAAGGGCACGGTCGGCAGTTTCAGCCAGATCGGGCGTATTGCCGACCCGTCCGAACGTCTGGTCCGCTATGCACTGTCGCTCACGCCTGTGTATATCGGTTTGACGGGGCTGTTATGGCTGGGTTTAGTGATCGCAGGCGAATTGCCCTACATTGCATTGACCCACGCCATGTCGACCTTG
>CAYGMX010000399.1:0-3196 GCA_964351055.1 uncultured Loktanella sp.
AACAAGGGGCGGATGTCGACATTATCAATGCAGGCGTTTCGGGTGATACCACCGCCGGCGGGCTCAGCCGCGTCGCATGGACCCTCACCCCAGAGGTTGATGCTATGATCGTAACGTTAGGCGGGAACGACTACTTGCGCGGGCTTGATCCGGCTGTCAGCCGATCCAATCTGGAGGGCATACTGGCCGCTGGACAAGAGGCGGGGGTGCCGTTGTTGCTGGTGGGGCTTTCGGTGGGGTCTAACTATGGGCCTGCCTACAAACAGGCGTTTGAAAGCATGTATGCCGATCTTGCCGCACAGTATGATGTTCCGCTTTTCCCTGACTTCGCGGCAGGGCTCCGTCAGGAGGCCGCGACCCAAGACGGGATGGCTGCGTTGATGCAGGCAGATGGAATCCACCCCAACGCGGAAGGTGTACGCGCCATTGTTGCCGCAATCGGGCCCGAAGTGCTTGAACTGGTCCAGTCCACAACACCAACGGCCGCCAGCGCAGCGCAGCCCTAGGGTTTGGTGTCAAAAGACAGGGCACCTGCAAGGCGCCCTATCCACAAAGATCAAACGAAGTGGCGATTAATTGGCGAGGGTCAGATTGATGGCGCTTTCCCGCCCATCACGTCCGGCCTCGATGTCAAAGTTGACCTTTTGGTCGTCCTTCAACCCGGTGAGTCCGGAACGTTCGACAGCCGAAATATGGACAAATACGTCCTTCGATCCGCCGTCAGGTGCAATAAAACCATAGCCTTTCGTGGTGTTAAACCATTTGACAGTGCCTGAAGCCATGTCCTTGTCTTCCTTATACTTTCCGCTCGCGGAATTGCAGCGGCGCGGCGCCGTCAGACTTTGATCGAAGGACTGGGCCGTAATAGGAGACAGTGGTCGATAGCATAACGTTGCAAAGATATTATTGCATATCTGGCGGAAAAATTCAACAAATGTAGGGGAAATGGCGCAAGATGTCATCAATCACGCCGAAGGGGTAGCGCGCAGGAAACCGCGCGCCACCGTGTGTTTCAGACCCGCTTATGCGAGTGCGAGGTTCACCGCAGATTCGCGGCCGTCACGGCCGGCTTCGATGTCGAAAGTGACTTTCTGGTCATCTTTCAGGCCTGTCAGGCCGGAACGCTCTACAGCAGAGATGTGAACGAAAACGTCCTTCGCGCCGCCATCAGGAGCGATAAAGCCGAAGCCTTTTGTTGAGTTGAACCATTTCACGGTGCCAGTAGCCATCGTGTTTTCCTTTGTTTTCTGTGCTGTCCGCGAAAGTGCGACAGCTTGGCGTAGTCAGTGCAAGATCGAGAGACTGTAGCCGAAAAGGAAAACAGTGGGTCGAATTGGATAACGTCTGCACGAGCGGGTTAATGCTTGGCAGGTAAAAAAGCAAGGGAAATCACGGGTTCTGTCGCGGCAGGCGGAAAAACGCCCTCTTGGTTATACACTTCAACTCACCACAGATTTCGGCGCGATTGCGGGCATCGTTGGCCAAGCGCCCATTCTGCACCGACACTGCCGCCTCGGTGCCGGGTGGCACCTGCGGGATCAGCACATATTGTGTGCCAACCGAAATGACCGGCCAGACCAGACCTAGTCTGGCCGGTCGGTTATCGTGCCTTCGACGCGGTGATCCACGTTGAGTTCTTCGATCTGCAAGACCATCGTCGCCCTGAAGCTCTTGCCAGCCGTCTTGTCAGACCCGGCTTTGCGCAGCGCCTCTTCGATGGCTTGCTGCGAGGTCACGCCGACCTGCTTGAGGAACTTGCGCATCGACAGGTTGAATTCATCACTCATGGGAACTCTCCGGTTTTGGGGTGTGGGTCTAGCGGGTGACCATTTCTAAATAATCAACCAGCGCCTTGCGGTCTGCAGCACTCGAAACCCGCTGTTCGGGCATTCGGCTCCCCGGCGTATAGGCATCAGGACCGAATTCGAAAAGCTCTGATATGGTTTGTGCGGTCCACACGATATCAAGTTCCGCAAGCGCTTCGGAATATTGGTATCCTTCGGCTGTCGCGATGCGCCGCCCGAATATCCGATGTAACGTTGGCCCTGCGCGTGCGCCATCATCCGGCGTGAGCGTATGACATACGGCGCAGGCGCGAAATACCTCTGCACCTCGGGGATTGGTCAGTGTGGGATCAGGTGTGCCGCTACCTGCCCCCAAAGCTGTACCATCAAGTGACCAGCGGCGGATCAAGCCATCATTGCCACCGGTCAAAAGTACACCATCCAAAATCGCCAGCGCCCAGATCGGGCCTTGCTTGGTCTCCAACGTCACCTCGACATCAAGGGTAACGGGATTGAGCAACCAGACCTCACCCGTTGTTGCTCCTACCGCGACATAGTCCTCTCCCGCGGCTACGGACAAGAGCGGGCGCGGTGACAGTGCCGCTTCAGCCACGACAGAATCCGCAGTCACTTTTCGCAAAACGCCGTCGGGGGATGCGAGAAAAAGCGCTTCTTGGTTCGTAGCCAGTGCAGACGCTGGTGCTGGCATGATGACTTCACCGGTCTGCGTGCCATCCGCCTGCCAAAAGCGCAGCCGCAAGTCGGCGCCGACGCTAGCGAAACCACCCTGAAACGCAACAAGCCCTGTGATCTGTCCGTCATGCGCTGTGATGTACGCAGGCGGTCCCGTGCCGGACCAAAGTGCAATCCTCCCGTCCCACCCAGCAGAGGCAAGACCGTCACCCAAAGCAATCAACGCTCCAACTGGAAGCGGATGCCAAATTTCCGATTGCAAAGGGACGGGTCCATCACCCCAGATAACGACGCGTCCATCTTGGCCGCCAGACGCAAAACGGCCGTCCGCGAGCGGGACGACCGCCGTTACAGCGCCTTCGTGATGTCGGGTAATCTGGGTCGCGACCGTGCCGTTCCAGACAATGGCGCGCGTATCGAACGACCCTGAAAAGACGCGCCCGGCTTCATCGGTTGCCAGCGCGCGAACTGGGCCTCCATGTCCACGCAAATCTTGTGCAGTGACCGGGACAGACGTCACGACAAACGCGCTCACGATTAACGCGAGTCTGGTCGGTAAAGCTTGCCCCATCTTCGCCTAGTAGCTGATCAAGTTAGGCTCACCGGGCGAAAGACGTGCGCCTTCGGTTGTAAAGGCAACGGTGCTATCGGTCTGGAACGTACTGTTCAGCACATTTGCCGCAATAAAAGCAATGCCAATTAGGACGACACAGGCGAGA
>CAYGMX010000400.1:0-3195 GCA_964351055.1 uncultured Loktanella sp.
TGGGTGGACCGTTCATCGACATAGGCCGCCACACGCCAGTTGCCTTCGGCCATGCGCCCCGGAATATCGACCAACAGGCCCACATTCAGACCCGACAGGTCCTCGCCCTCGAAATGGCCCTCATCAATCGCGATAGCCATCCATGCGTGGCAATGCCCCTCGGTGGGAGGGTGCGCCCCAAGGCTGACAACGCAAGGACAGAACACAGTGCAAGAGCAGTTCAGAAACAGCTCGCCCTTGATCGCCCATTCCGTCGGCTTCATCTTGCGGCGCAGCGGATTGCTTTCCATGCGCTGGTCGATGCGTTGCGAAATCGGCAGCCTGTCCGCCGGTGCGCGTGCTTTGTCAGCCATTTTTTGTCCCTTTCCTAAAACAGAGCCAAACCCAGACCCGCCGCTATCAGCAGCGCGCCGGTTGGCCTGATCACACGATGCCCGATATCGGGCAGTTTTTCCAAGACCATCAGAAGGGTCGCCAGACCCATCCAAGCAAGGTTCATGACGCCGCCCGCAAAGCCAAGCGCCATATAGCCCCAGCAACACACAACACAAAATGCGCCCAACCCAAGCCCCATGCGCAAACCACCACCGAAACCGGTTTTCCAGTGCCCCAGAAAATAGGTCATCGGCGCATGGCACACACCGTGACACACCTCTTTCAGGCGGGTGAACTGGAATGCGCCCACAACGATCATCAGCACGGCGGAAAGCCAGAAAGGACCGATGCCAAGCATATTCACCAGACCGCCAATAAGCAAAAGCAGTTGGACGGCGGTGATTGCGGCGGCAAAGCCGACCCAAACGATGAAGTACCCCAAGAGCACACCAAGCCACCCCGCCCGCGTTCCATCGGCGCTGGTCATCAACCGCTCGTATGTGGTGAGCGTCGGCACCAGTGTCGGCAACATCATCGCCGCCATCATCACCGCCCACATCGCAAAGAGCGGGCCAAAGCGCGCCATCGGCATATCCATCGGCATCCGCGGGTCCATCTGCGCCATGGCCTGCCCCATCGGGCCAGGCCGGCCAAGCAGATCAAGGTCCATGTCCATCGCCATCATGTAAAGCATGATCCAAGACAGCAGAATCGCCCCAAAGAACGTCAGCCATAGCGTAGAACGGATCACATGCGGCAAGGATTGGCTTCCTTTCACAGACTCAAGGCTTGCCTAACCATATGTCAGACGTTTAATTGTCTGACAAATGAAAATTGATCCCAAAAGCCCCGCTGACCTGTCAGCCCAGATCGCCAAAGCGATCCGCGATGCAATCATCTCGGGTGACTTGCCCGTGGACGAGCGCCTGCCCTCAGAGGCGGAATTGTCAGAGCAATTCAACGTCTCGCGCCCGACTGTCCGCGAAGCGCTCAAGCGGCTGGCGGCACAAGCCCTGATCCGGACGCAACGCGGTGCAACCGGCGGGGCCTTTGTGAACCGGTTGCGGTTCGAGGATGCATACGGACAGCAGATCACGACCTCCACGCTGTTGCTGTCGATGAACGATGTCAGCTTTGCGACCGCCTGCGAAGCACGCTATGCGCTGGAACGGGCCTGCGCACCGCTTTCCGCACAGCGGCGCACCGCCGACCATCTGGCCACAATGCGCGCCGAGGCACACCGGCAAGCGCAGCCCGGTCTGACGGATGAGGCTTTCTGCGCATCCGATGTCGCATTCCACCGCGCTTTGGTCGACGCGGCGGGCAATCCGGTCTTGTCCTATCAGTTGGCGGGCGCGGTCGAGGCCATGCAACCGCTGATGAATATGATCACCTTTAGCGCGCGATCACGCGAAAAGATTGTCGCGCTGCACACTGGCATTGCCGATGCAATCGAAAGGCAAGACGCCGCAGATGCAGACGCAACGCTGGTGGCGCTTGCGGCTTACACGCAAGAGCTTGCGCACAGCGTGATCGCACAAAGAGATGCGGTGCGCGGTCGCGATCCAACCAAAACGTGAGTTTACATCGACACAAAAACCAATAGACAACCGACCACGACCGCGCAGCACAGGAGCCCTCCGTGAAATCCGTCATCTTTGGCACAGCGACATTGGCCCTTGCCGCCGGGCTGGGGTTTTACACTTGGCAGGCCTCGTCTGGCGCAACGGCCCCTTGTGGCGATACCGCTGTCGCTGGCAGTGCGATTGGCGGACCTTTCGAACTGGTCTCTGAAGACGGGCAAACGGTCACCGATGCGGATGTGATCACCAAACCCACGCTGGTCTATTTCGGCTATACGTTCTGCCCCGATGTCTGCCCGCTGGACAGCGCGCGCAATGCGCAGGCCGCCTATATCCTTGAAGAACAGGGGCTTGACCTTGGCACTGTCTTTATCTCGGTTGATCCGGCCCGCGATACTGTCGAAGTTGTCCGAGATTTCACGGACAATTTCCATGAAGATATGATCGGCCTTACCGGATCGGCTGAACAGGTCAAGGCGGCTTCGCTCGCCTACAAAACCTATTATCGTGTGCAGGAAGGTGATCCCGACTATTATCTTGTCGATCACTCGACACAGACCTACCTGATGATGCCTGAAACAGGCTTTGCCACGTTCTTTCGGCGCGATACGCCCCCAGAGCAGGTTGCAGAGGTCGCCGCCTGCTTCATGGACCAGCAAAGCTAGCCCAAAAAGACACGCGACTTGATCTAGCGCAACAAACGCCTGCGCGCGCTCTGCCAGAACAGGGCCATGGAACATCTTGCAAACTTTCGCCGCATGGGTCTTTTTGACGCCCGCGTGCCCCGCTACACCAGCTATCCGCCTGCGACGGCCTTCGGGCCGCAAACGGGCGCGGATTTCCAGACCAGTTGCTTGCGGGCGCTTGATCCTGAAACGCCGGTTTCCGTCTATGTCCATATTCCGTTTTGCGAACGGCTGTGCTGGTTTTGCGCCTGCCGGACCCAAGGGACCAGCACGCTCAAACCCGTCGCGGCCTACTTGGATGTGCTCAAAAAGGAACTGGCACTTTTGCGCAAGGCGCTGCCTGCCGGTGTCAGGATGGGCCAGATGCACTGGGGCGGCGGCACGCCCACAATCCTGCCTCCGGCGATGATCACGGCGCTGGCCGATACCGTGAAAGAGGTGATCCCTCCGGCACAGGCCTTCAGCTTTTCGGTCGAGATCGACCCGACGCTGGTTGATGATGCCAAGATTGCGGCATTGGCCGCAGCAGGCATGACCCGTGCCAGCATCGG
>CAYGMX010000401.1:0-3187 GCA_964351055.1 uncultured Loktanella sp.
GTGGATGTTTCGGGGGACAGCCCGCAGCTTTGCGTGGCAGTGTTGAAGGTCATGCCGGCGGGGCAGCTTTGGGCCACGGGTTCGCTCGGCAGGGGCAGTGTCGTTTCTTCGGCCTGTGCCGCCAGCGGCAGCACGACAAAGGCGAGTATTGCAAGGCGCATGATATTCTCCTGTGAGAGTGACATGCTCAAAGAATACGTCAAAACGCGCTCAAATCAAAGAACCGGACTGTCGCACCTAGGCGCTGGCGGGTGTATTCCCCCGCAACTGCCCAAAAACCGAGCGGTTTTCGCAGTAATCCGGCGCTTCTTGCAGCTTTGGTACCGCCGCCAGTGTCTTGTCACAGGTGCCGACCTGCGTGCAACCCTGGCACTTGGTGATCATCTGCGCGTAGTCCTCGATATCGATCTGGCCTTCGTCAAGCGCGGTCGACAGGTCCACATCACAGGCCTTGGCCATCTTGATGACGCGCCAGAAATGGTCGCGGGCGTTACCGAGCGTTTGCATAGTTGATCCTCCGTTCACAGGTGGACCCATGATTCCATGCAACCGGATTAGGTTCCTTGCGCTAGATCAAGTCAGTAGGACGCGCCGACGCCTGTGCTGATCGCCTGCTGCAATGACGTCTCGGCCCATGAGCCGCGTCCGCCGCGCATCCGGATTTCGGTCAATTGCACCTGCGCCAGAAGAACCTCGCCCGATGCCACATGCCCCTGCCCCATATAGGACCGCGCCAGCAGGTTATCGGGGTCGGCCGCGAGGGCTGCATCATAATAGGCCATCCCCAGATCCACACGCCCTGCCTTGCGATGCGCAAAGCCATAGTAGGTCAGCGCAAGCGGCGCCTGCGGGTTGTCCAGCGTATCCAGCACATCAAGCGCGGCCTGATAGCGGCCCGCATAGGCCAGTTCGCGCACATCATCGAGGCGGGCGCTGTCGTCGTTTGTGCTGGCCTCGGGGGTCATGCAGCTTTGCGTCGCGATGTCGAACACCAGCCCGTCCGCACAGGTCGTGGTGGTCTCCGAAGGCGTTGGCGGCGTGTCCGTGTCACTGCCCGCAGCGAAGGCGGCCAACGGGAACAGGGCGAAGGTCAGTGTGATCAGGCGCATGTCTCTCTCCAATCGGGTTAAGAGGGGATTTAGCCCTGTCTTGTGCAAAGGAAAGCGCAGCCCTACCAGATCAGCCCCGCAATGACACAGACCCATGCCACACCAACGCCCACAGCCGGGACCGCAACAGCGGCAGAACCACAGTCCTTGGCGTGCTTGGCCGCATCGCGTTGGTCCAGTCCGATATCATCCACCACACGCTCGATCGCGGTGTTCAGGCATTCGGCGGCCAGTATCAAGATACCACCCATCAAGAGCATCCCGCGCTCGGTACCCGAAAGCGGCAGCACAAAGGCCAGCACCCCAAAGGCGGCATTGGCCACGAGCCACTGCATCAGCGACCCTTCGGTCCTGAACACATGGGCAAAACCCTCCCAAGACCAGATGGCCCTTTGCCGGACGCGCATCATTTGCTGCCACATTTCATTATCCTTTTGGCGTTATTGTTTTGGCAGATGTGACATTGGGTCAGGATTGACGCGCTGCCAAGCATCGGTCGTGACCTAACGAAACATTTGACGGGCGCTGTTGCCCGCCTACCGTAGAGCCAGTGAAAAAGGGAAACCGTGATGTATCCGACCTATGCCCGCTCTGAACGTATTGCTGATGGCACAATGCATGCCGTGGGCGTGCTCGGCGCAGTGACTGGCGCCATTGTCCTGATCGTCTGGTCGGCGGGAAACACCAGTGCAGGATATGTCGCTGCCCTGTCCATCTATGGGGCCACACTGATCGCGACCTTTGTGGCATCCGCGATGTACCACATGACCCCGTGGGAAGCGATCAGACCGGCCCTGCGCCGTTTCGACCACGCCGCGATCTACCTGAAAATTGCCGGGACCTATACGCCGCTTGTGGTGATGATCGGCAGCGGCTTTGCCTATGTGATCCTCGGGATCGTCTGGGGGCTCGCAGTGCTGGGTATGATCCTCAAACTGTTCTTCTGGCGCACGCCAGGCCGGTTCGGGCCTGCCCTTTATCTGGTCATGGGCTGGTTGAGCCTTGCCTTGATCTGGTCGCTCTGGCCGCTGGTGCCGGTGTCGGCCATGGTGCTGATCGCCGTGGGTGGCTTGCTCTACACCGCAGGAGTGCCTTTTTACGCGTCCGAGACCATGAAATTCTCGACCGCCATCTGGCACGGGTTTGTGGTGACCGCCTCGGCCTGTTTCTTTGCCGCCATCACGATTGCGGCGGCCGCGCTGGCCTAACGACTAAAGACCTGCCGCTACCCGTTGCACGGTCCTCAGCCGGTCCGCGTTTGCCGGATGCGTCCCCAGAAAACGATCGCCCGGATCGGGAATACGGAAAAAGAATTGCGCGCCGTTCAGCGGGTCAAAGCCCGCCGCCGCGGCGATCCGTGTGCCCAGCGCATCGGCTTCCAATTCGAATTCCTTGGAATAGGTGCGCGCGCCGACGCTGGCACCCAGCCGCTGGGCCGTATCCACTGATGCGGCGTCCGCTGTTCCCAACGCGCCGGCAAGGCCACCCAGCAAGACCGCGCCAAGCATGGCATTCTGCTGTTGGCGGGCGATATGGCCTTCGATGTGGTGGGCCGCTTCATGTGCCATGACAAAAGCGATCTCGTCCCTGTTGCGCGCCTCGGCGATCATCGGGACAGTAAAAGCAATGATGGGGCGGCCGTTGCGATCAAGCGTCTGATAGGCATTGACCCCCTGACCGGGCCGGTCATCCACCACGATCCGGAAATCACAGTTCAGTTGCGGGCTGCGTTGCAGGCACAAGCGCTCTGCGACAGGCTCAATCCGCGTGACCGCAATATTGAAATTTTCGACGGCCTGTTGCGAGGACAGCCGCTGCACCTGCGCTGCGGGCTGCACAACAGGTATCACCGGACCGGTATTGACCGTGACCGGCTCGCAGGCCGCAAGCGCTATGCACATGGCGAACGGCAAAAGGCGCATAGGATACTCCTGAGTTTACCAAATCCTGTCACAACATTAGCAGCTTGATCGCGCCGGACCAGAGCCGATTGCGCAGGACACAATCGCCCGCTAGGCTCGCGCTATGTTTACCATTGAACACGACTATGACGCCACCGTTGTCACCTTGATCGACGA
>CAYGMX010000402.1:0-3184 GCA_964351055.1 uncultured Loktanella sp.
CATCCCCTCATCCACGGGCACGCGCACCGTTTCCGGGTCGCCTGGTGCCGAGGGCACCGGCAGGTCGATCTCGTACTTCCAGTGGAAGCGGTCACCCGGTTCCTGTCCTGTGGCTGTGCCAATGACACCTGGCGCGGTGCCGGTCCAGCCATCCGGCCCCGTCTTGGTCAGCGTCCAGATCCGCTGTTCGGTTGATCCGTCTTCGTAGACAAAGTCTTCGACAAGTCGCAGCCGCTCGCCGTCCCAATCGCCGTCAAGGGTGACGACAAAGCTGCGCCTGACTGTCCCAAAGATATCCTGGAACTGGCCGTATGCAGTCAGCTCTCCGTCAAAGAAGACTTCAAGGTCCAGTTTACGATCGCTCAGCGACGCATCGTCAAACGACGGCTTACCCGTACAAGCGGCAAGGAAGGCAAAGGCAGCAACGAGGATGAGGCGCATGTTTATCTCCAGTCTGATCTACTTACGTAGTGCAGTCAGGATCGGATGCCACTAGGCAGGACCGCAGTGATCTGGCATATCGCTTTCATGCTTGATGAAACTGAAATTCACCCCCTGTTCGACGGGGCGCCCTCGACAACAGAGTTCAAGAAACTCCGCAAACGCATCGTGCGCAATACGCGTGAAGCGATCGAACAATACGGAATGATAGAACGGGATGCCAAATGGCTTGTCTGCCTGTCCGGAGGCAAGGACAGCTATACATTGCTTGCGGTTTTGTACGAGCTCAAATGGCGCGGATTACTGCCCGTGGACCTGATCGCATGTAATCTGGATCAGGGTCAGCCAGGTTTTCCGGCCACGGTGCTGCCGGAATTTTTGGAAAGGATGGGGGTCCCGCATCGCATCGACTATCAGGATACATATTCGATTGTCATGGACAAGGTCCCCGCCGGCCGCACCTTTTGTGCCTTGTGCTCGCGCCTGCGGCGCGGGAACCTCTACCGGATTGCCCGCGAGGAGGGCTGCTCTGCGGTTGTCTTGGGGCACCACCGCGATGATATTCTGGAAACCTTTTTCATGAATCTCTTCCATGGCGGGCGGCTTGCGACCATGCCCCCGAAACTGGTGAATGAAGAGGGTGACCTTTTTCTTTATCGTCCACTGGCCCATGTCGCCGAAGCAGACTGCGAAAAATTCACGCAGGCCATGAACTATCCCATTATTCCCTGTGATCTTTGCGGATCACAAGATGGCCTGCAGCGCCAGCAGGTCAAGCAGATCCTTGATGGCTGGGAAAAGAACAGCCCTGGTCGGAGACAAGTCATGTTCCGTGCCCTGATGAATGCGCGGCCATCCCATCTGCTGGATCCAAAGATCTTTGATTTTCTGGGTCTTGAACGCAGACTCTGATCCCAATACCATAGCGGTCGTGCATCGCTGAAGTGTCACACGTGACAGCCGCCGAAACTGGCAGGACGCTTGGCCTTTGCACTAAGAAATGCACTGTTTCGAATGCGTTAACGGGATTGTGGCAAAATTAAGATAGGCCACTGCTGTCGCAAACGAACGGCGACAACTATATCAAGGAAACAAGGACTGTTTCATTGTTGCGCAAAGCGGCACAATTTATCAGTATCTCCGCACATCATCCAATTTTTGCCAGCATTGGATGATCTAAAATGCCATAAGTAAAAAAATACTGCTCGACCCAACAGCTGGAGCCTTGGAAAAGATGATCTCACGATTAGCGCCAATTCTGTTTTGTGGTTTGGCACCCGCCGCACTCTTCGCGCAAGCTGTTGAACTGCGATCCCCGGATAACTTCATCAGCGTCGAGGGCCAGATTGTTGGCTACAACGGGACCATGCTGCGGGTTCAAACCTCTGTTGGCATCATCAGCGTGCCTGCATCCGAAGTCGTCTGCTATGGCGCACCTTGTCGAGAGTTGGTCGCCGCAAATACCTTCGGGCTGGATGAAACCACGTTTGAGGGCATTGTCTCTGCGCCCTCACAGGTCGCCCTGTCGCAGCCCGAGGCGGGAACCGATGCACTACAGATCGGATTTGATACCCCGATCCTCGGGTCACTCTATCGCACCATCGCAGGGGCCTATTCCGTCGCTGGCGATACCCCTAATTCTGTCGCATACACGCCCGCGGGCGAAATCTCGATCCAGAACGCGCAGACCGACCAATCCGCAATCCTGCTGCTTGCGAGCTCGATCGACACGGCCGGTATCTCGGTACAGGCCGTGTCTTTGAACGGAACGGCAGAGGCGGCTTATAGCGGCCCTTCGGACTGGGCCACAGGGCGCCAATTGACCCATCAGCTTCTTGGTCTGAAGTCCTTTTCGGTCGTCGTAGCACCCAACGCGGGCATTTCCGAGATTTCGTTGAATGATCTTGCGCGGGTCTATGCCGGTGAAATCACGAACTGGTCGCAGATTGGCGGGGCGGACGTCAATGTCCTGCCTCTGCAATTGCCTGTCGACTCTGATATCAACAAAGAGATTGTTCGTCTGGTGATGGCCCCCGCTGGCAAGCAGATTGCAGGCAACGTCCTGACGATGGCTGACGAGGCGGGCATATCGACAGCAATTTCACAATTTCCCGGCAGTATCAGCATTGTCAGTTCGGCAGATGCAGCAGAGGCCTTTGTTGTTGATGTGGCCGGTCCCTGCGGCATCGCGGTTGCGCCGACACCCTTCAATATCATAGCCGGAGACTACGCCTTGGCGCGTCCGATCATGGCCAGCTACAAGGCCCGTCCCAAAACCGGTTTGTTGACAGACCTTTTCGACTTTGCCGCAAAGGATATCGCGCAGGGTTTGCTGGTCAGTGAAGCATTCATCAACTTTGATGCCGTGCAACAGGATCCGGTCGAAAAGAACGCCCGCCTGAGCGGGTTGCTGGAAGCAGCGCTTGATGACGCGCAGCGGACGGCGGCGGCGGAAATGTTTCAGGTTCTGTTTTCTGCGAACCGCCTGTCGACCACATTCACCGGCGGCGCGGCCAGCGGCCCCGAGGGCGCATGGAACCGCGCCATGCTGATCGACCTTGTCGAGACACTGGCAGATCCGGCCAATGCCGGTCGCGAGATCATCTTTGTCGGCTTTGGCGAAAGCACGGCAGGCAGTGCCGCAGCTATTGCAGCTTCTTCCGCGGCTGCCGCTGCACTTCAGGCGGCATTGCAACAGGTTGCAGCCCCAGAGCTCGCGGCAGGCGGCAACACCGTTTCGTCC
>CAYGMX010000403.1:0-3183 GCA_964351055.1 uncultured Loktanella sp.
CGGACTTTTACAAGCTCCTGATGTGCCAGTCCGTGTTCCGCAATCACCCCGACACGCAAGTGACCTTTTCACTGATCAACCGGACCAAAACCATCCGGCTGGCCGATCTGGTCGACGAAGGCGAATTGCGCGAACAGCTAGACCATATCCGGTCCCTGCGGCTGACGCGGGGGGAAAGCACTTGGCTGCGCGGCAATACCTTCTACGGCAAACGGCAGATGTTCACCCCCGCCTTCATGGAGTGGTTCGAAAATCTGGCCCTGCCCCCCTACCATCTGGAGAAGATTGACGGGCAATATGAACTGACCTTTGAAGGGACATGGCCCGAGGTCATGCTGTGGGAAATCCCCGCCCTCGCCGTCATCATGGAACTGCGCAGCCGCGCGGTGCTGCGCGACATGGGGAAATTCGAACTGCAAGTGCTTTACGCGCGGGCGATGACGAAACTGTGGGAAAAGGTCGACCAGCTCAAACCCATCCAAGACCTGCGACTGGCCGATTTCGGGACGCGGCGGCGGCACTCCTACCTTTGGCAGGACTGGTGCGTGCAGGCGATGATGGAGGGGTTGGGGCGTAATTTCACCGGCACATCCAACTGCCGGATCGCCATGATGCGCGAGATCGAGGCGATCGGGACCAACGCCCACGAACTGCCCATGGTCTACGCTGCCTTGGCCGACAGCGACGCAGCGCTGCGGCAAGCACCCTATGACGTGCTGGCGGACTGGCACGAGGAACACGACGGCAACCTGCGGATCATCCTGCCCGATACCTATGGGACACGCGGGTTTCTTGATGGCGCGCCCGACTGGCTGGCAGGCTGGACCGGGATCAGGGTCGACAGCGGCGACCCCGCGACAGGGGCCGAAACCGCGATCAACTGGTGGAAATCGCGGGGCGAGGACCCAGCCAACAAACTGGTGATCTTCTCGGACGGGCTGGACGTGGACAAAATCATCGCGCTGCAACAGCAATTCGCCGGACGGGTGCGGGTGTCGTTCGGCTGGGGCACGATGCTGACCAACGACTTCAAAGGACTGGTCGAGGGGGACGCGCTGGCGCCCTTCTCACTGGTCTGCAAAGCCGTCGCGGCGAACGGGCGCCCCACGGTGAAGCTGAGCGATAACCCGAATAAGGCCATGGGACCTGCGGATGAAATCGCACGGTATAAGAGAGTGTTTGGGGTAGGGGAGCAGGAACGGGTGGAGGTTGTGGTTTAGGGGTGCAATGTGCCATCGAAAAGACTTCCAAGCGCAAGTGGTCTTCTCGGCGCCCAAAGTACCTTACTAGCATCACTCGCTTTGATCCGATCAATACTTGAAAGCGACTTCTTGTATTCTACAAATCGTTCGCCGCAGTATTCAAAACACTCCTCATAGGTGTGAAATCCGCTTGCACCGCTACACAATTGTGCAGTCACCTCAAAAACTTGATCAAAATAATCATGTGCACTCACAATCAAGCTGTCGGTATTGCTGTTGGTGCTGCTTGAATGTACGATTTGGTTCCGAGCTCTATAAATACGATGCAATTGCCACGTGACCAACTTCTCGTGTCGCTCTAGTCGCTCTAGTATCTTTTTTCCAGATACTAGAAACTTATTCATCGAGAACAGCCGAAATCGCAATAGCTCAAAATCTGTTATGGAACCCAGTAGTGCTTCCTTTTGATCGTCATACTCTTCTGCCGCAATCAGGCAGAAGACCTTGCGGATCAAGTCAGGTTCATCCAAGCCATTGCAACTTTTGAAAGTACTAGTCAGCTTTCGTCTGTCCCAGCGAACTAAATCAAGTGTAGTAGATCTCACCAATCTGTGAAGATAGTTTAGGCAAATAATTGGGACAATCTCTCGAGTCATCGTGTCCACGATACTTGAGCTACTTGAATGACTAGAAGTAATAGTTTCGAGCGCAGTCCACAAATTTAGTAGCTGATTTTCTTCACTTGCCGAACGCGTGCTTAAACCATGAAAATTAATGATTCGGAAGAAACGATTTTTGTCGGGTCCTGATGGCAATCGCAACTCGGTCAGCATTTCGTTTAGCTTGACATTGGCCTGATCTGGCTTGTTGTCAGAAATCCTGTGCATCTGATTGATGTCTGTTCTAAGTACGACAATCTTTGATAATTGATGATTCCAGACTGTTGCCTCTGTCCCAACGCCAAAGGTGTTTCGGTGGCGAAAAAGCCCGTATATATCATGTATCCAGTTTAGTCTTGATGACGCTTGCTTCAATGCGGAGTACTCATCGAGCGCTCTAATATCCTCGAAGGCAACAATACGGTTCTGAATCTCAGGAAGTCTTATGCCGCCTGATTTCGCTAAGGTCTCCACTTTCTTTGGGAATGACTTAATTTCCTTTACGCCGAACCCATTAACTACAGGTGTACTAATCTCTCTGACTCTGGATAATGAGTCGAAAAAAACAGAAAACTTTCGTACGTTTGGTTGTAGTTTTTCAAGAAAATTATGCAGTGCGGCGTATGAATCAACCGGGTTTGAGGGAAAAAAGAAGGATTCATGGCAAACATTGTTTAGATGTTGTGCGCTGAAGCCAATGTTTAACAATGAAGTGCAAAACTCCTGTGCCGCAATCTCAATGTCTGATTTTCTATTTGTAGGAACGACTTCTAAAATCCTGCTCATGCAAGATGAAAGATATGCGGGTGGCGATACTTCTCGAGATAGCATCGTCAACTTTTTTATGGCGACATCGACATCATCTAGGTCGAAGTTGAAGTATCGTTCGAGAGGTAAAGTACTGCACTTTGCAGCAATATGATTTGATTTGAATCTCTCTCGTGTCTCTTCCAATATGTGGGAAACAGCTTTGGGTGATCTGCCTAGTTTTTTGTTGAGCTTAAGGTGTCGAATACACTCTCTTACTAAATGAGGTGCATTAGTCGTTGATGCCCGAAAGCTGTCGAGCGTATATGAAAATGTCAGCTCGTCAAACCGCTGCGCAAAGAATAGCAAACCTCTATGGTCGGCCGTATTGGTCCAGTGAGTGGTATCATGTAATTTCATTTTTTCAGCCTAAAGTTTTTTTTCTTGAAGTCGAGTGCCATGTGAAATGGTATCTATGAAATAATGCCGAACATGATCGCTCAATAAACCCGCACAAAACGCCACAACCTGAAGCTTATCAACCCACCCGTAGCGCGGGGTTCTCCCCGCCGCAC
>CAYGMX010000404.1:0-3176 GCA_964351055.1 uncultured Loktanella sp.
CCGCCTATGGTCCGCTCGCACCATGCGCCCATCAAGGCCAGACCCCGCCTTGCGCGCATGCCTTGATCACGGCCAAGGTTGCCCGCGTCGTGAGCGCGACAGGTGATCCTGATCCGCGGGTTGCGGGGCGCGGTGTCACCATGCTCAAAGAGGCAGGTATCGCTGTAAAGACGGGCGTCCGTGAAGCCGAAGCGCGGGCCGATCACGCAGGGTTTCTGCTGCGCGTGACCGCAGGACGCCCCTTTGTGACGCTCAAACTTGCAGGCACGCTGGATGGCCGGATCGCCACCGCCACAGGTGAAAGCCAATGGATCACGGGGCCACAGGCCCGCCGCGCCGTACATATGATGCGCGCGCGGCATGATGCCGTGATGGTGGGCGCAGGCACGGTGCGGGCCGATGATCCTTCGCTCACCGTGCGGGGTTTGGGCATTGCCCGCCAACCGGTGCGCGTGGTCGTGTCGCGTGCCATGAAAATCAGTGCTGCTTCGCAACTGGCCCGGACGGCTAGTGACGTGCCGGTCTGGCTCTGCCACGGCGCGGGCGCGGATGTGACGGAATGGACAGCGCTTGGTGCCAAAAGCCTGCCTTGCGCGGTCGCGGCCGGTCAGGTCGATCCGGCGGCAGTCATGACCGCCTTGGCCGATGCAGGCATCACCCGTGTCTTTTGCGAAGGCGGCGGCATGTTGGCTGCGTCATTGCTGAACGCCGGACTGGTCGATCAACTGGTGGTCTTTAGCGCAGGGGCCGCGATCGGGGCCGAAGGGACACCGATGCTGGCTGGCATGGGGATTGACCGGCTGTCCAATGTGCCGCGCTTCAGGCTGGTCAGTCTGTCGCGCATTGGCACGGATATCTGCCATATCTGGCGCAAGGCCTGATCAGCGCCACAGATAGGCATAACTGGCAAAGAGCCCCTGCAGTTTGGCAAGGCTGCGATTGAACGGGCCTGGCCGCGGCAGATCGTTATTTTCGATTCGGTCCACGATGACCTCGACAGGGCAGGCAAGGCCGCTCACCGGATCAAGGTAGCGCGGATAGGCAATCAGCGTGGCGTGGACCAAGGCGGGCAGGTCGACGCGGGCCTGACGGCGCGGGATCGGCATCGCGCGATCATCGGTCAGCCCCCAGCCTGCATAAAAAGGTGATCCAAGGCAGGTCACCGCGCGCCCCCGCAACAAGGCCTCGAACCCCAGCAAAGAGGTCATGGTCCAGACCTCGTCAACCGCCTTGATTGCTGCGATGGGGTCGGTGTTGCGCAGGACCACATCGGCGAGGGTTTCGGCGTCCGGGACTTTGCCGGGCCGCAAGCCCGCTTCGACATCGGGGTGCGGTTTGTAGATGATGACGGCGGCGGGATTGGCGCTGCGCACCGCTGCCAAAAGCCCCGCGTTGTCGGTCACATCGGATGTGCCCAGCCGGATCGAGGCATCGTCTTCGACTTGCCCTGGCACGAGAATGCGCCGCCCCTTGGGAAGCTCCGGCACCGGATTGCCGCGCAGATTGTATTTTGACAGGCCCGCATCGGTAATTCTCGCGATCAGCGCGCTGGCGCGTTCCCGTTCCGGCGCGCCCAGTTGTTCTGCGGCATTGATCAAATTCTCAAGCCGGCTTGGACGGGTGGCATCGTAGTAGATACCGACATCATCCAGAACGAGGCTGAGCGGGGCAATCAGATCGGCCCCCAACCCACGCGACCGCAAGAAGCCGTCTTCGACCAGCACCGCGTCATCCACGCCGCTGCTGGCCCAATGCATCAGCCGCCGGTTCGTGGCCTTTGCCTTGGTAAAGGCCCGCTGCCGGTTGGTGAACAGCACGCGCTGCGGCCCACCGAAAAACTGTTGCAGCGGCTTGCGCTTCCACAGCCGGATATCGGCCGCAACCCAGCCTTGGTAATCGTCGCGCCATGCGGCGGCCTGACTTGCGAGCGTTGCTGCGGCCTCTTCGAAACTGCAAAGCCGGTCGTGGAACGGATCGTACCACGTGGGGTAAAGCAGCATGGCGCCTGCAAACAGCTGCGCCCGTGTCAGGCTGCGCTGCCGTCTTTGCAAGGGCTTGCGGTCGTCCGTCAGCCCCCAACCGATATAAAAGGGTTGCCCGAATACGACCGGCTTATGCCCTGCAAGGATAGCCTCGAAGCCGAGTTGCGAACTGACGGTGTAGACCGCAATTGCACCCTCCAAGAGCGCCCAAGGCGAAAGCGGGGCATCGCACAGGCTGATCCGGTCGCTGGTGTCATTGGCGGTGAAATAGCCGTCCCTGTGGCCCGCCACGGTTTCGGGGTGGGTCTTGATGATGATCTGCGCGGCGGGGTGTTCGGTCTGCGCATAAAACAGCATCTCGCGAAAGGTATTGCTGTCGGCCCCACTGGCCTTGATGGACGCATCCTTGCGGGTCTGGTCGATGACCAGGACATAGCCGGGATCGGGAACTGCCAAGTTGGGGTCAAAGGCGTTGTATTTCGACAGATGCGCTGCTTTCAGCGTGGCGATCCCCGCTTTGGCGCGGTTCAGAAGGGCTGTGTCATCCAGCGGCTCTTGGGTCAGGATGACTTCAAGGTCGGAAGGTATGGCGGGATCGAAGTGTACGCCGCGCCGGTCGATGTTCAGGCCGATGGCGGATTCTCCGTCGCGGCCCAGTCTCACCGACCGCAGAAAACTGTCCTCGACCCGCACGATGCCTGCGCCTTGATGGGCTGCCACGGCCTCGCCGCGCGGGGCGGTCGGGCTGTGGCCCCATACGCCGACAAGATCACCCGAACCGGGTGCGCCAAGGCGGATGTCATAGCCTGCCAGATCCATGATCCGGCGCACGCGCCCTTCGGTCAGAAAGCCGCCGTTGTAGACATAAAGGTTCTTGCGTTTGTCCGCGTTCATGGGCTGCACGCTAAGCCAGCGCCTAGTTGTTCACAACGCGCAACGTGCCAGACGTGTCAACAGGTCTGGTCAACAAGGCATCATAGGGGTCGGCCTCAAGCAGCATCATGTCGACAAGCTGGCGCAAGAGCTGCCTGCGGCCCTTGGCGGAATAAAAGCCGCCCGGCACCTGGCTGGTTTCCAGCAGGAACTGGCGGTATTCGCGGTAGGCTTTGGCATCGGGGCGTTTGGGGTTTGCAAAGAAAGCAGGAAGCGGTTGGTCCGAGATGAATTCGGCCTGGTTGTAAACGCCATGCCCGA
>CAYGMX010000405.1:0-3173 GCA_964351055.1 uncultured Loktanella sp.
CGGAATGAACAGCAAAACGGGCGTAGAGTTCTTCGCGAAACCAGCCTTCTTCGCGGACAGCGCGGATCGCGTCGGCATGCGGGCCGGTGCGGGCAAAGCCTGCCATCGCTTTTTCAGAGGGCCAGATCGAGAATGTCACCTGATGCAGCATGGGTACTTCACCGATGCCGATTTTGAACGCAACATTGGGGTCTTTGCCGATCATGGCGGAAATATTCGGAACCCGACCCCAGAACCGCGCAAGAATGCGGGGTTTGATCGTGGCCCGTGTCAGCGCAGCAAGAGGACCAGCGGTTTCAACGCCACTGGCCTGAAACGGCACTTGCCCCGACCAGACCCCGCGCGATGATTGGGTCTGCAAGAATACGGTCCAGTTTTCACTGGCGTGCCGTTGATACCTGTTAAAGATACCTGACTGCGTGCGCGCATGCGCGGTTTCCGCATCGGGCCAGGTCGCAAGGATCGCATAGACGGCGGTGTTGGGCACCGGAGTGAAGCCTTCGCCAGTGCCGGACCCGCAAAGCTTCCAAAACCCGATATCGGGCGTGCGCGCCATGGGCCAGCGTGCCGCGCCCATCATCGTCAATGCCCATGCCCGCGCCAATGGCCCGGAAAAGCGGAAAAATGACAGGCTGACGATCTGCGTCACGGGGGAACCTCGGAATGTGTCAATTAATCCTGACATAGTCACAGCTATTTTGAAAGCATTGACATAAAGAATTGTCAACTTGGGTTTACACTATTATCCTTTCCCCATGATGACACCTCATCCCACTGATTCAAACGCGGCAATCGTCTTAGGCGCAGGCCTTGGCGGGCTTGCCGCAGCCATGCGCTTAGGCGCCAAAGGCTATGCGGTCACTGTTCTGGACCGTCTTGATCTGCCGGGCGGGCGGGGATCATCGGTGACACAGGATGGCCACCGATTCGACCTTGGCCCGACGATTATCACCGTTCCGCAGGTCTATGAGGACCTTTGGGCCGCTTGCGGGCGCGACTTTCGCAAGGATATCGACCTGCGACCAATGGACCCGTTTTACGAGGTGCGCTGGCAGGACGGGTCAACCTTTACCGCGCGCCAGGACACCGATGCGATGCTGGCCGAGGTCGCAAGGCTGAGCCCGCGTGACGTGAAAGGCTACAAGCGGTTTCTCAAGGACAGTGAGGCCCGCTACATTGTGGGTTTCGAGGGGATGGTTGCAAAGCCGATGCACCGCCTGTGGGAAACCATCAAGGTGCTGCCGCAGTTTGCGATGTTGCGCGCCGACCGGTCGATCCTTGGTCTGGCCAAGGCGCGGGTCAAAGACCCCCGACTGCGCATGGCGCTGTCGTTTCATCCGCTCTTTATCGGCGGCGACCCGATGCATGTGACGTCGATGTATGCGCTTGTCGCCTATCTCGAAAAGGAATTCGGCGTGCATTACGCCATGGGCGGCGTGCAGGCGATTGCGCAGGCGATGACGGGCGTGATCCGGTCCCAAGGCGGGCAAGTCCGTCAGGGTGTCGAAGTGGACGAGATCCTGATCGAAAACGGTGCAGCGACCGGCGTGCGTCTGGCGGATGGGGCTGTGCTTGCCGCGCCTCTTGTCGTCAGCAATGCCGATGCGGGCCATACCTATCAGCGGCTGCTGCGCAATGCGCCACGCAAGCGCTGGACCGACAAGAAACTCAAATCGCGCCGTTGGTCGATGGGCCTTTTCGTCTGGTATTTCGGCACCAAAGGCACCGCCAACATGTGGCCGGATGTTGGCCACCATACGATCACCAACGCGCCCCGCTATGAAGGGCTGCTGCGCGATATCTTTATCAAGGGCAAGCTGTCGGATGACATGAGCCTTTATATCCATCGTCCTTCTAAGACAGACCCGAGTGTCGCGCCTGTTGGCGATGACACCTTTTATGTCCTGTCCCCCGTTCCACATTTGGGTTTTGACAATCCGGTCGATTGGGAACGCGAGGCTGCAATTTATAAGGCAAAGGTGCAGGCCGAGGTCGAAAAAACCATGCCCGGTTTTGCCGAGCATGTCAGCACCGAGATGATCCTGACCCCCGAAGATTTCCGCGACAGGTATCTTTCGCCCAACGGGTCCGGTTTTTCGATCGAACCGCGCATCCTGCAATCTGCCTGGTTCCGGCCCCACAACATCAGCGAAGAGGCCAAGGGCCTGTTCCTTGTCGGCGCGGGCACACATCCGGGTGCGGGCGTTCCGGGCGTGATTTCGAGTGCCGAGGTTTTGGCCAAACTCGTGCCCGATGCACACGTTATCCCCCAAATGAAGGTCGCAGCAGAATGATCCGCCCTGACGACCTTGCGCACTGCCGCGAGACGATCCGCCACGGTTCGTTGTCGTTTCACGCCGCCTCCAGATTGTTGCCCAGCAAAGTGCGCGACCCTGCGCTGGCCCTCTATGCGTTTTGCCGCCTCGCAGACGACGAGGTTGACGAAGGCGAATATCAGGCGGGAGCCGTTTTCCGGCTGCAAGAGCGGCTGGATCAGCCCTATGCGGGCAAGCCCTGCAATGCCCCCGAAGATCGCGCAATTGCTGCGATCATCGAAGAGTTCGACATGCCCCGCGCGCTTCCCGAGGCGCTTTTGGAAGGGCTGGCATGGGATGCCGCAGAACGCCGCTATAACACGCTGAGCGGAGTACGAGACTATTCCGCCCGTGTCGCAAGCGCCGTGGGCGCAATGATGTGTGTGCTGATGCGCGTGCGCGATCCTGATGCGCTGGCGCGTGCCTGCGATCTGGGCGTGGCGATGCAGTTGACCAATATCGCCCGCGACGTTGGTGAAGATGCCCGCATGGGGCGAATTTATCTGCCGCTCGACTGGTTGGCCGAAGCGGGGATTGATCCGCTCAATTTTGTCCGCGAGCCCTTGCCGACCGATGAGGTCCGCCTGATGGTCAAACGTCTTTTGGCAGAGGCGGACCGGCTTTATCTGCGGTCAGAGGCAGGGATCAATGCACTGCCTGTGCAGGCAAGGACAGGGATCTGGGCGGCGCGCTTGATCTATGCGGGCATCGGCAAGCAATTGCGCAGGCAAGGCTATGACAGTGTTTCCATGCGCGCCCGCACGAGTGCGCGGCAGAAACTGGGTTGGCTGGCACAGGCCGGTGTCAGGACTGCGGGGTCCTTGGTAACCATCAAATCCCCGATCATCTATGCCCGCC
>CAYGMX010000406.1:0-3163 GCA_964351055.1 uncultured Loktanella sp.
GGCGGGGGTGGGCGTTTGAACGTCGGCTATCGCAGGGAGGTCGCGGCGGACGTGGCGGCGATCCATGCGCTTTTGCAGCAGATGGCGGCCGAAGCGGGCCGCATTATCGCGGGGTCCGACACGGCCCTGCGCAAGTACGGCTTTGGCCCTGAACCGCGGTTTCGGGCGGTTCTGGCCGAACGTGAAGGGCAAAGCATCGGGCTGGCGCTGGTCTTTCCCGAATACTCAAGCTGGCGTGGTGCCCTGGGGCTTTATGTGCAGGACCTTTATGTCCAGCCAGCGGCGCGGGGGCAGGGCGTGGCCTCTGCCTTGATCGGTGCGGCGCTCGCTTGCTGTGAGGACTGGGACCCCAGCTATGTGACGCTGATGGTGGATCAAGACAACATCACGGCACAGGGCTGGTACGCCAGACAGGGTTTCGCCCTGCGCGAACGCGGCGATTTATTGATCCTTGACGGGGCAGCGCTGGCGCGTTTCGCGCAGAAAGTCAGCGCATGATCGCAGTCTTTGATCCGCGTCAGGCGGCGCATGATCCGCAGTTCTTTCTGTCGTCCGGTGCGCCGCAGCCATGCCCGGAAAAGCCTGACCGGGCGCAAGCCTTGCTCGAGGCTGTCACGCAGCTTGGGCTGACCGTCAAGCAACCAACGGATCGGGGCGTGGCCCCAATCGAGGCCGTACATCCCGAACGCTATTTGACTTTCCTGAAGAATATCCACCAGCGCTGGCAACGCATCGCAGGCGCCAGTGCCGAGGTCATCCCGAATATCCACCCCGACCACCGCCTTGTGGGGTATCCCGCTTCGGCCGTCGGGCAGGCGGGCTATCATATGATGGATACGTCATGCCCCATCGGTCTCGCCACCTGGGAGGCGGCCTATGCCAGTGCGCAGACCGCCCTAGAGGCCGCCGATCTGGTGCGGTCTGGCGCACGCGCGGCCTATGCGCTGTGCCGTCCGCCCGGCCATCACGCCTTTGCCGAACTTGCGGGTGGCTTTTGCTATCTCAATAACAGCGCCATCGCAGCGCAAAGCCTGACAGGGCAGGGCGCGCGCGTGGCGATCCTGGATGTTGACCTGCATCACGGCAACGGCACCCAAGGCATATTCTACAGCCGTGGTGACGTTCTGACGGTGTCGATCCATGCGGATCCCGTCCGCTATTACCCGTTCTTCTGGGGCTATGCGACTGAAACGGGGGAAGGTGCGGGCGAAGGGGCCAACCTCAACCTGCCGCTGCCGCGCTGGACGGGCGATCACGGGTTTCTGGCGGCCTTGGATAGGGCCCTTGGTCGTGTGGCGGATTTTGCGCCCACCCATCTGGTGCTTGCGCTGGGGCTTGATGCCTTCGAAGGCGATCCATTTGCGGGCCTTGCCGTGACCACGCAAGGATTTGCCCGGATCGGCCAAGCCATTGCGGCGCTCGGCTTGCCTGTGGTGATCGTGCAAGAGGGCGGGTATCTTTGCCCTGAACTCGGCCAGAACCTTGACGCGGTGTTGCGGGCCTTCCTTTAGCGCCAAGGCTGTAGCAAGACCCGTCGCGTGACCTCTTCCACCGGTTCATCAGCCGCGATCAGCCCTGCGACCCATTCGCAAGAGGCCGCGTTAAAGACCGCCCCTTTGCCGCGCCTGTATTCCGCGATGCAGCCGTTCCCCCGTGATGCCCTGCCCAGCGCCTCCGGATCGGTGCTGCCAAAGACCCGCAAGGCCAGATCCTCGGCATCGGCTGAGCCAATGAAGCCGTCGGCGTCGTCCGGCCCTGTGGCATGGGCCAGCGTCGTCGCAGGCGACAATGCGATGATCGTCAGATCACCGGCAAGTCCGGTTCCGTCTGCGGGAAAGGGCAGACCGTGGGTCATCGTATAGTCGATCCCGTCCACCTCATAGCCAAAGACCCGCGCGGCAGCGCCCAAGATATCGCCATAGCCCAGTCCGGTATCGCGCAAGGCCCAGTGATCAGGGCGATAGACCGTGAAACCGCCTGTGCCATGGGCGGCGCAGCGGCTCCAACCGGCATAGACCCCAGCGCTGCCGGTCAGCCCCATGGTTGCCGCCGCAGGGCGCCCCACGGCGGGGTGATCCCAATAGGAGGTCAGGTGCTGGGGGTCCGCGACATCATCCTCTGCTTCGGCGCGTGACTTGTGGCAGGTCTGGATGCTCAGATCGTCAGACAGGCGGGTTTGCCAAAAGAAATTGCCGGCAAAGCGCGCGAGTTCCCCACCTGCATCGACCCATGCGTCCAGATGGTCGCGCATGTTCCATGTCCAGTATTCATCATGGCCGACAATGACGGCGCGGCGATAGGCGGCAAGGGCCGAAGGGTCACGGTGAAGATCATGCTGGGTGATGACATCGCAGGCGATGTCTTGGGCTGCGCACCAGTGCATAAAGGGTCGCTCGAAGGCGGCCCAGCCGGAAGAGGCGTATTTCTTTGAGACCCCTTCGGCGCGCGCGAATTCCATATGCGGATAGCGCGGTTTTGTCCGCAAAGGCGAGGCATGGGGGATGCGCGGTGCCGCCGCAGGCCATTGCGGGAACCCCGTAGCCCAAGGTCGGTGGAGCGATACATGCGCAGCAAATTCATGCCCCGAAGACCCGCTAAGACCTTGATAGTGGTTCGACCCGCCCCAGTCGTTGTAGGCACACCATGTGCCAGTACACAGGATCATCACCAAAGGCGCGGCCCGGTCCTTTGCCCGGAGTGCAAAGACATGCTCTGACCGATGCCCGGGCACATCGCAGGTGATGCGGTAAACACCCGACCGCCAATGATCGGGGATCGTGATGGCCGCCCGCTCTGGCCAGTCGCAGCCGCGCATCGCGCAATCGGGTAGTGTGGGGGCAAAGCCGCCGGGGATCGTGGAAGAAAGCACCGTGTCAGGGACCAGATCATCGCGCCAGATTGTGACAGCGATCTGGTCGGTATGGGAGATCGCATGCAGGCGCAGCACCTCGCCCGGCGCATAGCTGATCTTGTCGGTATAGGCCCAGACCTGCGGGCGGGCAGGGTCATCGGATGCGGTCTCATAATAATGTCCGGTGACCGGATCGCCGTCATCCAGTGGTCCCGCGACGAAAAAGCCTTTCACCGCCGCCCCTTCGCAAAAGCGCGTTCCAGAAACGCGGCTGTCCTTTCCAGATAGGCTGCCAGATTAGCACGCCGCGTC
>CAYGMX010000407.1:0-871 GCA_964351055.1 uncultured Loktanella sp.
CGTCAGCACCGGCAGAGGCAGATTCCGGCTCGTCGAAGTTGACGAAGATCGACAGCTGGTCCTGCAGGATACGGGCCGCATAAGCGACTGCATCATCAGGTGTCAGCGACCCGTCGGTTTCGACTTTCATGGTCAGCTTGTCATAGTCCAGAACCTGACCTTCACGGGTCGGCTGCACGTCATAGCTGACTTTTTTCACAGGCGAATAGATCGCGTCGATCGACATCATGCCGATAGGTGCATCTTCGGGCTTGTTCTTGTCGGCGGACACATAGCCTTTGCCGGTATTCACGGTCAGTTCCATGTAAAGGTCGGCGCCTTCATCAAGGTGGCACAGGACGTGATCCTTGTTCAGGATCTCGATGCCTGCTGTCTCGGAGATATCCGCAGCGGTCACGACGCCCGGGCCTTTGGCCTGAACGGACAGACGCTTTGGTCCTTCGACTTCCATGCGGATCGCAACACCTTTGAGGTTCAGCACGATATCGGTGACGTCTTCACGCACACCGGACACGCTTGAGAATTCGTGCAGCACGTTGTCGATTTGCACGGCCGTGATTGCGGCACCCTGCAGTGATGACATCAGGATGCGGCGCAGGGCGTTGCCCAGTGTCAGGCCGAAACCACGCTCGAGAGGTTCTGCAATCACAGTGGCCTGACGCGCTGGGTCATTGCCCGGCTTTACTTCCAATTGAGTTGGCTTGATCAACTCAGCCCAGTTCTTGTGGATCATATGTCCCTCCATACTAGTCTGCCTTCATGTCCAATAAGGCAAACGCCCGAGGTTAAAATGACGGATTGGGGCCGTGCAAAATACTGCGCGACCCCAAGGCGTTTGGGTGTAATTAGACGCGGCGGCGCTTTGGTGGGC
>CAYGMX010000407.1:881-3153 GCA_964351055.1 uncultured Loktanella sp.
GTCACGGATTGATGTGATGTTGAAACCAACAGCGGCCAAAGCGCGCAATGCGCTTTCACGGCCGGAACCGGGGCCCTGCACTTCGACTTCAAGCGTTTTCACGCCATGGTCTTGTGCTTTCTTGCCTGCATCCTCAGCCGCCATCTGCGCTGCGTAAGGTGTCGACTTACGCGACCCTTTGAAGCCCATGGTGCCTGCGGACGACCATGCAATGGCGTTGCCCTGCACGTCCGAGATCAGAATTTTTGTGTTGTTGAAAGAAGAGTTCACGTGAGCAACGCCAGCGGCGATGTTCTTGGAGACCTTCTTTTTGGTGCGTTTGGTATCGCGTGCCATCTGTCAGACCTCCCTTATTTCTTCTTACCGGCAATGGCCTTAGCGGGGCCCTTGCGTGTACGTGCGTTTGTCGAGGTCCGCTGACCACGAACCGGCAGGTTACGACGGTGACGCAGGCCACGGTAGCAGCCAAGGTCCATCAGACGCTTGATGTTCATCTGTGTTTCACGACGCAGGTCGCCTTCAACAGTCAGGTTTGCGTCGATATATTCACGGATCGACAGAACCTCTGCATCAGACAGCTGGTTCACGCGACGTGCGCGGTCGATACCGACCGCTTCGCAGATTTCTTCGGATTTGGCGGGGCCAATTCCAGTGATGTAGGTGAGGGCGATTGGAACCCGCTTTGCAGTCGGGATGTTTACGCCGGCAATACGTGCCACGTGTGCAATTCCTTTTCGTTGCGGGTCCGTCATTCCAGACCCTTTTTTCACAACGGAAGCCCGGACCGTGAAGGCGCCGGGCTGCGTCATATCGAGATGTTCTGCGATTTCAGGGGGCGACCCTTAACCACAAAATGATTCCCTTGCGGGATGGCGCTGTTTAGGGGGCATTGACCGAGGCGTCAAGCCACCCACAAGCACACAAAGGATTTTCTCGAAAATCCTTACCCAGCGGACAATTTTCGTCGAAAATTGTCCGAACTAGTCGAGTGCCGCAGAAATACTGGCGGCAACCTTGTCCATGCTGGCCAGACCATCAACAGTCTTCAAATTGCCTTTAGCATAATAGTAACCAACCAAAGGACTGGTCTGTTTGTAATAGGCCATCAGACGGGTCCGGAGACTTTCTGCATTATCGTCGGCACGGCGCTGGAAGTTGGATGCGCCACAGTTGCTGCACGTGCCATCCGACGGGATCGGTTTGGTGTTGTCGTTATAGACTTCGCCACAAGAGCCGCAGGTCGAACGCGCTGTAATCCGGTCGACAAGCGCCTCGTCATCAACCTGCATTTCGATCACGCAATCGAGGGTCTCATTCATATCAACCAGCAGCCGGCCAAGCGCATCGGCCTGCGCCAGCGTGCGGGGGAAGCCGTCAAAGATGTAACCGCCGCTCGCCTTGTCGCTTTCCAGCTGCTCGCGGATCAGTCCGATGACGATTTCGTCGGTGACCAGATCGCCGCGATCCATGACAGCGGCCACCATCTTGCCCATCTCTGTCCCGCTGGTGCGGGCGGCGCGCAGCATATCACCGGTGCTAAGTTGCACCATGTTGCGTTCGTCCACCAGCTTGCGTGCTTGTGTGCCCTTACCCGCCCCCGGCGGTCCCAGTAGAATGATATTCATCGACGCGAAGGCCCCTTGCGTTTGTTTGCGCTACGCTTGCCACGCAACTGAGACTTCTCAATCAGGCCTTCGTATTGGTGTGCAACCAAGTGTGACTGGATTTGCTGGATCGTGTCCATACCAACCGACACAATAATCAAAATAGATGTGCCGCCAAAATAGAACGGAATGGCAAGCTCTGCGCGAATGATCTCTGGCAGGAGAGCAACCAATGCGAGATAGCCAGAGCCTAAGACCAGAATGCGCGTCACGACATAGTCAAGATACTCTTCGGTCTTCTTTCCAGGGCGAATGCCCGGAACAAAGCCATTCTGGTTCTTGAGGTTTTCGGCCACATCCTCGGTCTTGAAGGCGACCTCACGTGTGTAGAAATACGTGAAAAAGATGATCATGCCGCCAAAAAACAACAGATAAAGCGGCTGGCCGGGGCCAAAAAGCGCAAGGATCGTTGACATGACAGGGCCGGAAGATCCGCCATTGAAGGTGCTGATCGTGGTCGGCAGCAACAACAGGGCCGATGCAAAGATCGCAGGGATCACACCGGCGGGGTTGACCTTGATCGGCAGATGGCTGCTGGAACCGTCATAGATTTTCATGCCGCGCTGCTGACGGGGGTATTGAATGTGGATTTTGCGCAGGCTGCGCTC
>CAYGMX010000408.1:0-3153 GCA_964351055.1 uncultured Loktanella sp.
TCTGGAAAAAGACCAGAAACGCCACAATCAGCGTCAAACCCTGAACCATGTTCAGGACCATGCCGATCACGGCGTTGCGGTGCCCCCCCCGTGCGCTGCGCACGATGGTATGATAGGTCACTTCGAGCATGCCCAACAGGCCACCTGTGCGCGTGCGGTAAACGGGAGTCTGGAACATGTCCTGCCTGTGCTGAGGCACCGATTGAAACGACATTGCGGTTCAATTTAGGTGCACGATATCCTTGCTGATCGTTTGACGAAGATCCATAACCTCATTGACCCGCATTTTCAATGAAAAGGAAGTCGCATTGGATTATCAGAGGCTTACAGATGTCATGCGTGAACTGGCGCTCTTGGCTGGCAACAAGATCATGGAGATTTACGCCGCAGATGATTTCGAAGTGCGCGCAAAAAGCGATCAAAGTCCTGTAACCGCCGCCGATGAAGCCGCCGATGACATCATCAGCGCGGGACTGCGGGCCGCATTTCCCGATATTCCGCTTGTGACCGAAGAACAGGCCGCGTCGCATGCCCAGTCTTCAAGCACCTTTCTGATTGTCGATCCATTGGATGGAACCAAGGAATTCATCCAAAGGCGCGGCGACTTCACCGTCAACATCGCCTACGTTCACGATGGTAGCCCCTTACGGGGTGTCGTTTACGCACCTGCAAGACATCGGCTGTTCTATACCCGCCCTGACGGAAAAGCAGTCGAGGAATCCGGACCATTCGACAAAGGGCAAGCCGGACCGACGCAACCGATTGGTGTGTCCTCTCCTGATAACGCTGCGTTGATGGTCGTGGCGTCAAAGTCGCATCGGGATCAGGCCACAGATGATTATATCAACAGATATGCCGTGGCCGATATGAAAAGCGCTGGATCATCGCTCAAGTTCTGCCTTGTCGCGACAGGCGAGGCCGACCTTTACCCCCGTTTGGGCCGCACGATGGAATGGGATACCGCCGCCGGCGATGCGGTCTTGCGGGGTGCGGGCGGCCATGTTGTGCGCTTTGACGATCACCGGCCCCTGACCTACGGCAAGACGGGGTTCGAGAATCCGTTTTTCATTGCCCATGCCCCCGGCGTTGCGTTGGAGAAAGCCTGATGTCTGTCGTGATGGTTATTCCCGCGCGCTATGCGTCGTCCCGTTATCCCGGCAAACCCCTTGTGGAGTTGCGCGGCGCGACGGGTGAGGCAAAGAGCCTGATCCGCCGTTCATGGGATGCCGCTTGCGCAGTGCGGGGCGTTGATCGGGTTGTCGTCGCCACCGACGACGACCGGATTGCCAAGGCCGCAACCCAATTTGGCGCAGAAGTCGTCATGACATCGACAGCGTGCCAGAACGGTACAGAGCGTTGCGCGGAAACACTCGCAAAGCTTGACGAAAGCTATGATATTATTGTGAATTTACAAGGCGATGCGCCGCTTACGCCAGCGTGGTTTGTCGAGGACCTTGTGCAAGGTCTGCGCGATAACCCAAGCGCGCAGGTCGCAACGCCCGTGTTGCGCACGGAGGGGCGCGCGCTGAACGGGCTTTTGCAGGATCGCCGCGAAGGCCGTGTGGGCGGGACAACAGCGGTGTTCGGGGCAGATCACAATGCGCTCTATTTCTCCAAAGAGGTGATCCCTTACACCGGCAAGACATTCATAGACAGCGATGCAACGCCGGTTTTCCACCATGTCGGCGTCTATGCCTACCGCCCAGAGGCGCTTGCGGCCTATCCAAAGTGGCAATCGGGACCTCTTGAGCAACTCGAAGGGCTCGAGCAATTGCGATTTCTCGAACGCGGTGTGCCCATGCTTTGCGTTGAGGTGGCCGCCAACGGACGGCAGTTCTGGGAGCTGAACAATCCTGAAGATGTGCCTCGGATTGAAGCGATGTTGACCGAAATGCAGCACGCCTAGGCAGATTTGCGCGGAAGCCATGTGAATTTGGCGAAAGACTACAGTATTTCCCCGTTTTGTCTTAAAATAGCCGTGTTAGCGCACTACGGCTGAAGATCATAAAGTATGAGGGGCTGCGTTATGAATAGAAGAGTTTCAAAGGCGATATTTCCGGTGGCGGGGTTGGGAACACGGTTCCTGCCCGCCACCAAGTCTGTTCCAAAAGAGATCATGACCTTGGTTGACAGGCCGTTGATCCAATACGCGATTGATGAGGCACGCGCCGCCGGCATCGAGGATTTCATCTTTGTGACATCCCGCGGGAAATCGGCGTTGGAGGACTATTTTGACTGTGCCCCCGATCTTGAGGCAGCACTTGAAGCATCCGGCAAGACCGCATTGCTCGAAATCTTGCGCAGCACGAACATGGAAAGCGGGACAATTGCTTATTTGCGCCAGCATAAGGCGCTGGGGCTTGGACATGCGGTTTCCTGCGCGCGCAAGCTGATCGGCGACGAACCTTTCGCCGTGATTCTGCCAGACGACGTTATCGCGGGTGAAACCCCGTGCTTGCAGCAAATGGTCGAAGCCTACCAGGAAACGGGTGGTGCAATGGTGGCCACGATGGAAGTTTCCACCGCGCAGACCTCGTCCTATGGTGTGCTGGACGTCGCAAGCCAGAACGGGCCTATTGTTTCGGTCAAAGGTATGGTTGAAAAGCCTGCCGCCGGTACCGCACCTTCCAATCTTGCTGTCATCGGGCGCTATATCCTGACACCACAGGTTATGGCCAATCTTGAGACGATCGAGCGCGGCGCTGGTGGTGAAATCCAGTTGACCGATGCGATCGCCGAAGAAATCCGGACAGGCCGCGATGTGTTCGGGTATCGTTTCGAAGGGCAGCGCTATGATTGCGGCTCGAAGGCGGGCTTTTTGCAGGCAACAGTTGCTTTTGCTCTGGCACGCGACGAACTGCGCGAAGAGTTCGCAGCCTTTCTTGCCGAGATGCATGCGGTAAAGCAGGCCGCGCAATAAAGCGCAGATTGATGCCTGACTTCGGAGGTAAGGGCGCAAAGGCGCTTTGGCTTGCGTACCGCCTGCGCTGGAAAAGGCGCCGGTTCCTGTTTCGGATCTGGCGCAAGCGCAAACAGATCAGCCTGAAACATGACCGGACTGGCAAAATCGGCAATACCGCCATTCTTGCGTTTGTGGCGGTGCGCAACGAGGCAGACCGCCTGCCCTATTTTCTCGCGCATTATCGCAGGCTG
>CAYGMX010000409.1:0-3145 GCA_964351055.1 uncultured Loktanella sp.
CCCTTGGTCCTCTCACGCCGGGGGGTGCGTTCGTCAGTTTCGCAATTGCAGCCGCTGCACTGAAAACCGGGGCGGCACCTGTGGCCGCCATTGCCTATGTGACGTCATGGTCGTTGTTTTCGACGACAAAGATTTTCGCCTATGAGCTTTCCTTTATGGGTCGGCAGGCGACACTGGTGCGTATCCTGTTCAGCCTGCCGGTGCCCTTTATCATTGCGGGTCTGGCTTACTCATTTTGACGCAGCAGCATAAGCGGGCAAAGAGGTCAGGCCCGGTTTGCACCGCGGTCAAACAGCCAAGCCCAGATCACGCAGCGCGCCAAACCCCTTGGGAATGCTGCCCTTGTCGCGCAGTTCCAGCACAAGATGCGGATCGCTGTCTTGCGCGGCAAGGGCACGAAACACGGCGGTCCATTCGATTTCACCCTCGCCGGGGGCCCAGTGCCGGTCTGCATGGCCATCAACGTCTTGCAGATGGACATGGGCCAGTTGCGCGCCTGCATCGGCCACAAAATCGGCAACGGGTGGCGCGCCTGACATGCGCCGCGCCAGTTGGGCATGACCGGTGTCGATGGACAGCGCGATGGCGGGTGATCCAAAGCTGTCGACCATGCTGCGGCGGGTTTCGGGGCGCACGTCCTGAATGTTCTCGATCACAAGTGTGATCCCTGTTTCTTCTGCAGCACGCACAACTGGGCCAAGCACGTCGTGAATGCGGTCCAGCTTGCCTTGGGCATAGTCGGGAAAGCTGAAGAAGTTGTTTTGATACCACGCCGTATAGGGGGAATGCAGAACCATCTGGCGGGCACCGATCCTGTCTGCTGCCTCCAGCGCCTTGAGAAACCGCGCCGTAATCAGCGGGCGCATTTCAATATCCTTGTTGTCGATATCAAGCCCTTCATAGGGGCCGTGAATGCCCAATCGCCCAGTATGACCGTCCAGTGCGGCCTTTGCAGCGGCGATGCGGTCATCGAATTCGGTGCCGAGCGCTGTATAGGTCATAAAATCCTGCAATTCGATATCGCGGGCCATGTCAAAGAGCCAATCGCGATGATCTGAAATCTCAGGTATTTTCAGGCAAGCGCCGATCTTGAGCGGGGTCATTTCTGTGCGTCCTCGGGTCAGGTATCAATGTGTAAGTTGCTATGGCACAGCAAAGGCACAGGGCCATGACAGCAAACGACCACCAGCCGCCATAAGCCTGCGTGGCCCATGCAAATAAAAAGGGGGCAGAGGCGTTTAGTCCCATCTGCACAAAGGAAATCCAGCCCAGCCGCGCCCCGTATCCCTTGGCACCGAAAAGCGCAAGCGGCAGTGTGCCGCGTGCGATTGTCTTGATCCCGTCGCCCATCCCGTAAAGCGCGGCAGCCAGCAAAAGCCCCGACAGGGTGAAACCGGCGGTCAACAGGACGACAAAGGCAGACAACATCAGCCCGAGGCTGAGCGCATAGGTCACGCGCGGATACATGTTGCGACTGACCAGCATCTCAAAGAACCGGCCTACCGTCTTGAAAGGTCCAATCAACGCACCGGCAAGGGCTGCCATTGCAGCGGTGTGGCCCATATCCTGCACATTGGTTACCCAAAGCGTCATGACGGCCCCCATCAGATAGCCCGAAAAAATGAAGGACACGACCATCCACAACATACCTTGCCGGCGCAACGGCCCGGTCAGTTCGGGCCAATCGGGGGCATTGTCCGGTCCCGGCGCATCAAGGGCACGTTCGGGGCCGCGCAGGGCAAGAAAATGGATAGGCGTGCAGATCAGCAGTCCGCCAAGGCCAAGGATCACCCAAGTCGTTTCCCACCCGTATCGGTTGAACAAAGCGAGGGTCAGCGGCCAGAAAATTGTCGACGCCACCCCGCCAAACAGGGTGATCACCGAAATCGCGCGCTGTGGGGGTACACCCAGATCAAGCCGCGCGATACTGGCAAAGGCCACGTTGTAAAGCACGAACATCCCTGCACCCTCGGCCAGCAGGATCAGCACGAAAAGCCCCATGCGTCCGTCAACCTGGCTCATGGCCATCAGGGCGATATTGGCGACAACTGATCCCAGCGTCATCACCCAGCGCCCCCCGAAACGGTCCACCAGCTTGCCCGCAACCGGTGCGGCAAGACCGCCAAAGAACAGGCCAAGCGACAGGATGCCAAACACCTCGGACAGGG
The DNA here is from genome assembly GCA_964351055.1 of uncultured Loktanella sp. GTDB lineage: Bacteria > Pseudomonadota > Alphaproteobacteria > Rhodobacterales > Rhodobacteraceae > Yoonia. Next base: position 2,169 of record CAYGMX010000409.1, read on the forward strand.
TCAGCCCAAGGTCCTTGGCCATTTCCGGCAACAGCACGGCATAGGCATACATCAGCGTGCCATAGCCGATGATCTGGGTTATCCCCAACCCGATAGCGGGAAGGTAATCACGGTCAAGTCGGGGCAGGTTCATCCAGCAGGGATACCACGATAAGCACAGCGGCCCGCAACCCATGTTCCCTGAATGGCCGGAACTGACCCGTCTGGCCAATCCACCAGAACAAGGTCAGCACGTTTGCCGGTACTGATCTCGCCACGGTCCGTAAGACGCATTGCCCGCGCGGGGCCGGTTGACACAAGCGACCAAAGCGCAATCCGGTCGGCGCGACGCTCGGCCGCCAGTTTGGCCACTGCGGCCAGCATGGCTGGGTAAAAATAGTCCGAGGCAAGCGCATCGCACAAACCGGCCTCGACCATGTCGCCCGCACCAAGTGACCCGATATGGCTTCCACCTCGGGCGGCGTTGGGCGCACCAAAGACGATCGGATCACCACCGTCACGGGCTGCTTTGGCCGCCTCCATGACCATTGGAAACTCTGCGACATGGGCACCCAATCCACGGAAAAAGGCCCGTGTCTCTGCGCGGGTGTCATCGTGGCTCAGCATGGGTGCGCCCGCTGCCTGCGCCATCTGCGCGACATGTCTGATGGTATCGGGCACAGTGTCGCGCCGGTCCCAGACCTTGCCCAGCAGTGCAATATACGCGTCCTCGTCCAGGCCCGCGCGATGCGCCTTGGTGGCGGTCCGCTTTTTCATCCGGTTGTCGTCCAGTGCGGCGATCGAAAAATCGGGAGACAGTTCAAAGGCTCGGTCCTGTATCGGGACGTCATATGCGCGCATGGTCATGGATGTATGGTCGTTAAATGCCAATGCAGGCAAAAGCGGCCCGTCCAGCGCCCATGCGATGCCATCGAGGGCCTCGGATGCAAAGGTTTCCCAGCGCAACTGCACACGGTTTTCGCCTGTCCGCCGTGCAG
>CAYGMX010000410.1:0-3135 GCA_964351055.1 uncultured Loktanella sp.
TTGTAGCCTTGTCGGTTTCGATCTCGGCCATGATGTCACCAGACGAAACGGTATCGCCCTCTTTGACCAGCCATTTGGCCAATGTGCCTTCTTCCATCGTGGGCGACAGGGCGGGCATGAGTATTTCGGTTGCCATTCCTTAAGCCTCCTGCGGAATTTCGGTTGCGTAAATATCTGTCCAAAGCTCATCAAGCGCGGGTTCGGGGCTTTCTTTCGAAAACTCGGCCGCCTCGTTCACGATGGCTTTGATGTCCTTGTCGATGGCCTTGAGGTCATCGTCGCTCGCATGTTTGCCGGTCAGCAACATATCGCGGATCTGTTCGATCGGGTCGCGTTCATCGCGCATCTTTTGGACCTCCTCGCGGGTGCGGTATTTGGCAGGGTCCGACATGGAGTGGCCACGATAGCGATAGGTCTTCACTTCCAGAATATATGGTCCTTTGCCCGCACGGCAGTGCGCAACGGCCCTTTCGCCTGCTTCCTTGACCGCCAGCACATTCATGCCGTCCACCTCTTCGCCGGGAATCCCGTAAGCGGCGCCACGTTCCCAAAGCGAAGGGGATTTGGTCGAGCGCTGGACCGATGTGCCCATCGCATACTGGTTGTTCTCGATCACGAACACGACAGGCAGATCCCAAAGCTCGGCCATGTTGTAGGTTTCATAGACCTGACCTTGGTTCGCGGCACCATCGCCGAAATAGGCAAAGGTCACGCGGTCATTGCCTTTGTACTTGTCCGAAAAGGCCAGACCGGCACCCAATGGCACCTGTGCGGCAACAATACCGTGGCCACCGTAGAAATGTTTCTCTTTCGAGAACATGTGCATGGAGCCGCCCTTGCCTTTGGAAAAGCCGCCTTCGCGGCCTGTCAGCTCTGCCATGATCCCTTTGGGGTCCATCCCGCAGGCCAGCATATGCCCGTGATCGCGGTAGGATGTGACGCGCTTGTCGCCGTCTTCGGCGGCTGCCTCCAGACCCACAACAACCGCTTCCTGACCGATATAGAGGTGGCAGAAACCGCCAATCAGGCCCATGCCGTATAACTGGCCCGCCTTCTCTTCAAATCGCCGTATCAGCAGCATTTCACGGTAATGTCCCAGCAGTTCCTCGGCTGAGACGTTGGGTTTCGCGGCGGCCTTCTTTGGCGGCATGTGCTATCCTCCAGCGATTTGAATTATAGTTTAGTATTAAACTATCTCATAAAGCATGCGCGGAAAAAATGCGAGAGTCAAAGTGACCCTTCGTCAAGCGCTGGGTGAATAGCTGTGATGCAGCTAGCGGATGACAATCTCGTCGGCGCGGATCATGCCCAGCACATCGCGGGCCTGCTGATCCAGCAAGTCCAGATCAAGAAAATTGTCCGACAGTCGCGTGGTCAGGTTTTCCATACGTGTCACCTCGGCTTGCAGGCTCGCAAGCTCGAACGCAAGGGCCTCTCCCTCTGCTCTCACCTCGATCCGCTTGAACAGGCCATAATCCCCCTGCACGGCGGCAAAGGTGAAATAGAGCCCCAGCATGATCATGCCGAGAAAGTAGAAAACTGCACCAAGATGCAGGCGGCTGCGTCGGATCATTACTTTGCCTCATGTGCCGCCTCTTTTGGGCGACTACGGCAGAGAATCGCACAAACGAATCAGAAAGGGAATCCCCTTTATGGGTTCAACGGGCAATATTTACCCCTGATCCGGTCAATCCTTGCCGCGGTAGATCTCGACCAGCTTGCCCAGCATCGCCAAGGCATCTGCCCGATCCCGCTGGAATGAATTGCGCCCGATGATCGACCCGTTGCCGCCACCGTCACGGATAGCGCGGGCATCGTCATAGACCGCATCGGCACCTTTGGCGGCCCCGCCCGAGAACACCATCAGGCGGCGCCCGTCAAAGGCACTTTGGACACAGTGGCGCACGCGGGCGGCCTGGGTTGCAATGTCGATGTCCTGCGCCTGATAGACCTTCTTGGCCTCTCCGAGACTCAGATGATCGGTGCTGAGTTTGATCTTGATGATATGTGCGCCCAGCAAGGCGGCAATCTGGGCGGCATAGGCGGCGATATCAATCGCGGTCTCGCCCTCCTTGTCGAGCGCTTCACCGCGTGGATAGGACCAGATCACTGTGGCAATGCCCTTGGTGGCGGCTTCCTTGCGCATCTCGGCGATATCGCCAAACATATCCAATGCGGCCGAGGACCCCGGATAAACAGTAAACCCGATGGCCGCACAGCCAAGGCGCAGCGCATCATCGACAGAGGCGGTGATCGCTTGTGTCTTGGGCGCGGCATCAGGGATCAGTGAATTGGCGGAATTCACCTTCAGGATCGTGGGGATCTGGCCTGCAAATGTATCGGCACCGGCCTCGATCATGCCAAGGGGGGCTGCATAGGCGTTCAGGCCGGCATCAATCGCAAGCTGGAAATGGTAATGCGGATCATAGGCTGCAGGGTTCGGGGCAAAGGACCGCGCGGGGCCATGTTCAAACCCCTGATCAACAGGCAGGATGATCATCTTGCCGGTGCCGCCCAGCTTGCCGTTCATCATGATGCGGGCAAGGTTGGCCTTGACACCCGGGGTCTCGCCTTCGTAGTTGGACAGGATTTTCTGAACGATCTTGGTGGTTTTCATGGCGGGCCCCTTTGCGGTTCGGCGGTTTTACCAAAGCGATAGGGGGCAGTGCGCAGACTTGCAAATGTGTTAGCGCAACCGGACCCGATGTTATCGCAAACACATCAACCAAAGTCCATTCAGCCACTCTTCTACGCTTCTTTTGTTCAAAAATACCTCGGGGGGGCCGCCCTTGGGCGGCGGGGGCAGCGCCCCCTGAACGCTAGCCTTCAAGGGCGGCAACCCCTGGCAAGGTCTTACCCTCCATCCATTCCAGAAACGCACCGCCTGCGGTCGAGATATAGGTAAAATCATCCGCAACGCCCGCCTGGTTCAAGGCCGCGACCGTATCGCCACCGCCCGCCACTGAAATCAACTGTCCCGCTTTCGTCAGCGCCGCCGCTTTCGCGGCCGCCGCATTGGTGGCCGCGTCAAAGGGCGCAATCTCGAAAGCACCCAGCGGGCCGTTCCACACCAGTGTCTTGGCCTTGTCCAGCACCGCACCGATATAGGCCACCGTGGCAGGGCCTGCATCAAGG
>CAYGMX010000411.1:0-2051 GCA_964351055.1 uncultured Loktanella sp.
GTTGTCGGACACGCACCACAGGTTCAGGCCGTTATCAATTGTGCTGTCCTGCCGGATGCGGCTGATAAAGGTCGCGAAATCACCGACGCATTCAATCGGCGTGACATAGCCACCGGCCTCGCGCTTGTCGATCACCATGATACCGGGGGCTTCGCGCAGGATATCGCGGGCCTCGTCCTCGTCCAGAAACTCTTCGAACTCGATATTGATCGCTTCCGAGTGGCCGACAAAAACCGGAACACGCACGCAAGTGGCTGTGACCTTGATCTTGGTGTCCAGGATTTTCTTGGTCTCTACGACCATCTTCCATTCTTCCTTGGTATCACCGGAATCCATGAAGATATCGATCTGCGGAATGACGTTGAAGGCGATCTGCTTTTGGAATTTGCGCGGCGGCTTGCTATCGGTTGGATTGTAGATGCTCTTGGTCTGGTCCCACAGCTCGTCAATGCCTTCTTTGCCGGCACCGGAAACGGACTGATAGGTGCTGACCACCACCCGCTTGATGGTGGCGCGGTCATGCAAGGGCTTGAGTGCCACGACCATCTGGGCTGTCGAACAGTTGGGGTTGGCGATGATATTCTTCTTGGCATAGCCGTGAATGGCCTGCGGGTTCACCTCTGGCACGATCAGCGGCACATCGGCGTCATAGCGATAAAGGGAAGAATTATCGATGACGACACAGCCAGCTTTCGCAGCCTTTGGCGCATAGAATTTTGTAGCGTCCGACCCGACGGCAAACAGCGCAATATCCCAGCCTGTGAAATCGAAGGTATCAAGGTCCTTGGTTTTCAGGGTTTTCTCGCCAAAGCTGACTTCGCTGCCCAGCGATTTACGGCTGGCAAGTGCGGTGATCTCGTCCACGGGAAATTCCCGCTCGGCGAGGATGTTCAGCATTTCGCGGCCCACGTTCCCTGTGGCGCCGACGACGACGATTCGATAGCCCATTGGCTGGCTCCTTGTTTCCGATGCGCCCCTTTACCGCGCGAGGGGCCGAAGGGAAAGGGGGGCGCCCGGCCTGCTGGTTCAGGCTGGAATTTCAAAGCCACAGTGTAAATCCGGCTAGACAGTCCTTGCACAGGGATTAGGGTGCCTGCATGACATCACTTCCCCCCGCACCTGTCTTTCGCGACCCTGCCCCGCGCGGCCTTTGCACCGATTGCGGTGTGTCGCGGATGGCCGACCCTTCTGCCTGCGGCAAGGCCTGCCAGTTCATCAAACCGGACTATCCGGCACTGGAAAACCAAGTGCACGGCCGCGTGGCCAGTGATCAAGGAGATGAGCGTTTCTTTGGCGTGACAGGTGCGATGTATCGCGCGGCCCTCACCCCCGCCCGCGCAGGCGCGCAATGGACCGGCCTGACCACCCGTCTGGCCGAACGGTTGCTGGAAACCGGTGCTGTCGATGCGGTGCTGACGATGGTGCCCGATCCGGCAGATCGCTGGCGGCCGCAGCCCGCACTGATCACTGCTGCTGCTGATATGGTCCACGCGCGGGGGATGCGGATGGGCTATGCCCCGCTGCTGGCCCTGCTGGAACCGGCGCGCGACGCGGGGCACAAAAAGATCGCGGTGATCGGGATACCTTGCCAGATCTATGCCCTGCGCGCGATGGAGGCCGACCTTGGGTTCGACCGCATCTATGTGATCGGCACCCCCTGTTCGGACAATACCACGACCGAGAATTTCCACAGCTTTCTGGCGCGGCTGACCGATGCGCCGGACACGGTGACCTACCTTGAATTCCGCGCCGATTATCACGTTGAACTGCGCTTTACCGACGGCACAAAGCGGCTGATCCCGTTCCTGAAACTGCCCTTGGCCGACCTGCCCGCCAATTTTTTTCCCGTCACCTGCCGGACCTGCGTGGATTACACCAACAGGCTGGCCGATATCACCGTGGGGTATATGGCAGGGGAGGGCGAACAATGGCTGATCGTGCGTAACGCGCGAGGGCAGGAAATGCTGGCGGGATTGGGCGATGAGGTGACGCTTGCCGCGCCGGGGTCCAGCGGCAAGCGCGAAAGCTCTGTCAAAGGGTTCGTGGAAAAT
>CAYGMX010000411.1:2061-3124 GCA_964351055.1 uncultured Loktanella sp.
CCCCGCTCCCGACCCTTCGCCCCGAACCGTCGCATGCCCCCCGCCATGATCCCGCGAAGCCAGTTTGCCATCCGGCGCAAGGCCAACCCGCCTTGCCGCAGGCGGGTTGCCCTTGCGCCGGATGCCAAACTGGCTGCGCGGGATCATGGCTTGGGTCATGCCACGGTTCGGGCCGAAGGGTCTGGAGTTTGCCCGCACGCGGCTGGAGATGAAAGCCGCCGAAACCATCCTGCACCTGCGCCGCGAAGAACCCGCCAAGATCAAGAACATGGTGCCCGCGCATGTCTGGAACCTTGCGCGGCCCTATGGGCTGGAAGCCACAGCAGACGAAACCGCCAAAACCGATCAGTCTGCCTGAAACGCGCCGAGAACCTGAATGTCTTGCGTGGTGTCATCAATCAGCAGAACGCCACCAAGCTCGTCGGCATCGGGGCCGAAGAAGACGCCTTGCGTCCCCGCAGTCGAACTTGTGCCGCCAAGATCGGAAAAGAGACCGGTTCCCGTCACAGACCCACCAAAGAACCTGTCGCCTGAAACGCTGCCATCCGTCAGGATGATCGTCCCTGCATTGGTGATAGAGCCACTTGACCCCACCGTCCCAGAAAGGTTGAAGAACCGGCCGTCGATGTCATTGGCAGCCCACGCCACGGTGAATGTGGCATCGCCGGTCAGCGCGTAGACGTTATCGGCAAAAAGGGCCGTCATCCCGACCCAGCCTTCGTTGTATTCTGTCGTACCCATTATCGGCAGGTCGCCGGACTGCACATCAAGCCCAACCGCACCAAAGACATTGTCGCCCGTTATCCGCACAATCCGCGAAAACTCTCCGTTCGCGGGGTTGGTGTAGACGGCCGTGTCTATGTCGGTGCCTGCAAGCAAGCCACCGGTGACCGCGCCGCTGGAGTATGTGATAGAAACACTATCGCTGAACTCTGCATCGTCGCCGTCCAGAACGATATAAGCCATACCTGCCGTGCCGCCGGCGTCTTGGTCGGAAAGTGGCGCATAGGCTCCATCCGTGATCTCGTCCGCGGGATCTGTCGGCTCTGACCCGCCGCCGCCA
>CAYGMX010000412.1:0-3117 GCA_964351055.1 uncultured Loktanella sp.
TACCAGTGGCGGAAGCAATACCAGCCGCACCTGCAATACCAACAGCAACAGTGGCAACGGCAATAGCGGCAACGGCAATAGCGGCAATAGCAATAGCACATGCGGCAACAACGGCGGCAATGGCAATGGCAATGGCGGGAACAATCCGGGCTGTGCTAATGCGAACGGCGGCAATTCCAAGAACAGCAACGGTAAGAATTACTAGGCACCGGCTTGCCTGATGAAAGCCATGGGCGGCCTCTCACGGGGGCGCCCCTATCTTTTTGAACAACCGCAGCCCTGCTCTGCAAGTGAAATTGACCCGCCGCCGATCCCGAATTACCCAAAGCAGGCGTTCTCAGGTCCTCTTTACTGCGTCCAAAGTGCCGTTTGGGGATGGAATTGCGACCAGGCAAACCAGAAGGCCTGATGGCTTCCAAGATCGGCCCCCTGTGCATCAACAGCTTTGATCCCGCCTGCTGCCAACTCCAGCCGCACATCCTCGTAAGCGATCTGCGCGCCCTGCTTGAGTGCGACCAAAGCTGTAGACCGCTGGAACGCGACGGGCTGGCCAGAGGCGGTGATGACACCTATGACATCTTCATGGATGGGCAAGCGGGGATCGACATCGCCCACAGGAAAAATCGGTCCATTTGCATCACGGCCACTGCGGAAATCGAAATCACGGCCCAGGGCAAGCGCTTCGACAAGGACAGTCGTTTCAGGATGTGCTGCCTTCCATGTGCCCCAATCGGTTGTGATCACTGTGGTCTGTTCAAGTTGCAGGTTCTTTTCGGCAAGAGGACCGGTCAGCGCGGTGCCAAGAAAGGTATCAAAGACCGAATAGGTCCGGACATCATACATGACTTTGTTTGACCGGATCAGCAGGCCGGTGGTCCGCAATATCGGGCGCTCTACACCTTCGGGAAGTCTGTCCGTGAAATAAGCCTGCGCCGCGCCGCAAAGCGTGCAGTAGGGAATGCCAAGGTCCCTACCGCCCAAAGTGTCATTTACCATCTCGCGCACTTCCATGATTCGGCGGGGATAGGCCCGATAGGCACCGTTCACTTCGATCCCGAAAACAATTGCATCGTCGCTCAGCCATGTCGCGTCTTCTGCGCTGCTGACTGGGGGGTTGTCAGCGGCTGGAATGCAATTGCACAGGTCGTCCGTGGTGTCATAGGGGCGATCGTCGATTAGCACACCACCCCACGACACAAGCCGCCAGTCGATATCACCCTCGACAAATATCCGCTCCCAGCCTGGAACAAAGTTGGTAAAGATCGCGCGTTTGGCATCCAGATATCCGGGGTAAGACGGAATATCCCACGCGATCAGATGATCGGTGATTTCGCCCCAGCGCAGGTGCGACTGCAGTTCTATTCCCAAAAGGCTTGCTGCAGCATCAGCAAGGGCATCATCAAAGGCGGCGCGCCATGTAAAGCGCATCATGTCGCTGATGATCCATGCCAGCCGCGGATCACCTGACTGTGCAATTTCGGCAAGCGCAATACTCTGGTCCCGCCCCCATGTCGATTGTTCCAGACTGTCAATGAATACAACGCGGATTGCGGTTTGCAGGTTGTCGGAAAGCGGGCCATCCGGCACAGCCGGCGGCGTGCCGAATTGCGCGATCACGTAGTCGGGCAGTGGCTCTTGCTCTTGGGCATGGAGCATCGCGGGGTGGCCAACCGCTAGCATGACAACAACCAAGGCGAAAAAGGAGCGGAGGATCATGCAAGCGGTTCCCTGTAGGATGCAAAGGTCTTTCCTGCGCGAGGGTCCTCGCAAACCGGCCATGCGACAAGTCACTTCATATCAGTAATCCGTGATCCGTCCGGTGATGGCCGCTTCTGTCCGCAAAGCGCATCAGTGCGTTCTGATAAAGTTGACCGTACCGTTCAGATCGTGTGCAGGTAAAGGTCGTAATCCACATCGGGGATGGTGCGCGCGACGCGGGCATATTCGGCGGCCTTTACGCAGGTGAAGGTGCGGTGCATTTCTTCGCCCAAAGCGTCCTTGAGAAAGGCCGATCCTTGCGCGGCAGTGATCGCGCTTTGCCAGTCACGCGGCAAGGCATGTGCGGTCGCTGCGTCATAGCCGTTTCCGGTGGTTTCGGGTCCGGGGTCGATTTGTTCTGTGATGCCTTTGCGCATGGCCGCCAGCACGGTTGCCGCCACAATGTATGGGTTGGCGTCGACACCGGACAGGCGGTGCTCGATCCGGCGGGCCTTGCGGTCGCCCGCAGGGACCCGCACAGCGACCGAGCGGTTGTTGACCCCCCATGTCGGGGCGACCGGCGCATAGCTTTGATTGGCAAAACGGCGCCAGCTATTGGCGTGGGGCGCAAAGACCAACATGCTTTCGCCCATCGTGGCAAGCATGCCGCCGGTGGCGTGGCGCAGCATATCGGTCCAGCCTGCGCCTTCGGGTTCTGCCAGCATGTTGCGCCCCGCATCATCGCAGAGGCTGACATGCAGGTGCATGCCGGAACCGGCATAATCCGCAAAGGGTTTTGCCATGAAGCAGGCTACAACGCCGTGCTGGCGCGCCTGCGCGCGGACGATCCGCTTGAGCCGCACAATGTCATCGACAGCCTGCATGATGTCGTCGCGGTAGTGGAGTGTCAGTTCATACTGGCCGGGCGCGTATTCCGAAATAAGGGTTTCTGCGGTGATCCCCGCCAGTTTCGCCCCCGCATAGATATCCGTGAACAGTGGTTGCATCCCGATCAAGTGGTCTACTGAATAAACCTCGGTCTTGCGCGATCTGCGACCGTCCAGCACATCGCGGGCAGGCTGTACCTGCCCCGTGCTGTCCCGCTCGCGGTCAATCAAGAAGAACTCAAGCTCCAGCGCCGCAGTCGGACGCAGACCCAAGCTCACCATGGCGTCACTTTGTCGGCGCAAAACGTGGCGCGGGTCCGACATCATGGGCGTGCCGTCAAGGTGGTAAAGCGACAGCAGCACTTCGGCCCGCGCCGGTGATGTGCCTTGCTGTGAAACCAGCGATCCTGGCACGGGCCATGCCCGCAAATCACCATCGCCGGTATCCCAGATAAGCCCTGTTTCGTCGACATCTTCGCCCACAACATCAAGACCCAGAACCGAGATCGGCATGTGTCGCCCGTTTTTATAC
>CAYGMX010000413.1:0-3099 GCA_964351055.1 uncultured Loktanella sp.
AAATCCTCGTAGATAGGTGCTCTCGCGGGCGCTATTCGACGGATGCGTGGATTTATCAGATGATGCCTGCAGCCGTCGCTGTTCCGCGTTGTAAGGATGATATCTCAGCCGCTCTCGCTGCTGCGCGAACGATCGGACTGTCGGTAACCGGACGTGGAGGCGGCACGTCGCAATGCGGTCAGACAGTCAATTCCGGCCTCATTCTTGACAACTCGCAGCACTTCAACAAGATTTTGGACATTGATGTCGTAGGGCGAAGGGCAATCGTTGAGCCAGGGGTCGTTCTAGATCAGTTGAACAAAGCGCTGAAACCGCATGGGCTTTGGTTTCCGGTTGATGTCTCCACTGCATCGCGGGCGACAATTGGTGGGATGGCTGCCAATAATTCGTGTGGTGGCCGCTCTTTGCGCTATGGTACCATGCGAACAAACGTGCTTGCGATCGAGGCGATCCTGGCTGACGGGTCACAGGCCCGCTTTGCCGAAACACCTGACACGATAGGGGCTTTTGACCCTCCTCAGCCGCTTGTCGATCATCTGCTAGAGATCGGAGCTGCCAATATAAAATTAATCGACGCGCGGTTTCCAAAACTGAACCGTCGGGTCGGCGGGTATAATCTCGACGCATTGGTGCCAGGTGAAACACCCAACAATCTGTCGCATCTCTTGGTCGGGTCCGAAGGCACACTGGCGTATTTCACCGCCATCGCGTTAAAGCTTTCGCCCTTGGTGGGCGAACGTGTACTAGCCGTCTGCCATTTCCCTGACTTTTATCAGGCGATGAACGCCACACAGCATCTCGTGGCGCTGAACCCGTTGTCGGTTGAACTAGTCGACAACACGATGATCGCTCTGTCCCGGCAGATTCCGATGTTCCGCCGCACCATCGAGGCCTTTGTCGAAGGCACACCAGCGGCGCTGTTGCTGGTAGAATTCGACGAAAGCTCTGAGGATGCCAACGCAGGCAAACTGCGCGAAGTCGAAGCCTGCATGGGCAATCTGGGTTTCGCGTGGACCGGCGCAGGTGGTCGTTGGGGCGGTGTTAGAACCATCACAGATCAGCGTCTTCAGGGGCAGATAGCCGAAGTCAGAAAGTCTGGCCTCAACATCATGATGTCAATGAAGCAGGATGGAAAACCGGTCTCGTTTGTTGAAGACTGCGCAGTCGCATTGACGGATCTGGCTGACTATACCGCGCGGCTGACAGATGTGTTCGCGCGTAACGGTACTCAAGGGACATGGTATGCCCACGCCTCGGTGGGGTGTTTGCATGTACGTCCCGTTCTGAACCTCAAACAGGACGCAGACGTCAAGAAAATGCGTGCGATTGCGGAAGAGGCATTTGCACTGGTGGCCGAATATAAAGGGTCACATTCGGGAGAACATGGCGACGGGATTGTGCGTTCAGAATTCCACGAGCGCATGTTCGGGACAGAGATCACGGACCTGTTTCGCGACGTGAAACACAGCTTTGACCCGAACGGGCTCTTGAACCCCGGTAGAATCGTGGACCCGCCAAAGATGGATGACCGTAGTCTGTTTCGGTACAGTGATACCTATCATGTCGCGCCGTTCAAGACGGCCTTCGACTGGTCTGAGTGGACCGGGGCCGGTGGCGGGTTTCAGGGCGCGGTCGAGATGTGCAACAACAACGGCGCTTGTCGTAAGTTGAGCGGCGGATCCATGTGTCCATCCTATCGCGCGACCCGCAATGAAAGGGATTCAACACGCGGGCGGGCCAATAGCCTGCGTTTGGCGATCTCGGGTCAATTGGGCGCTGATGCGATGACATCATCAGACATGGCAGACACCATGATGCTTTGTGTGTCTTGCAAAGCATGCAAGCATGAATGCCCGACAGGGGTGGACATGGCGCGTATGAAGACCGAAGTTCAAGCCGCGCGCGTCAGACAACACGGGCTTAGCCTGCACGACCGCTTGGTCGGCTTTTTCCCACGATATGCGCCTTGGGCAGCACGGGCTCCTTGGCTGATGAATGCCCGCAATCGGGTGCCTGTGCTGGCCGCAGTGACTGCACCTGTGACAGGGTTCGCTGCATCACGCAATTTGCCTGTCTGGTCATCCAAGCCGTTCCGCGATGCGGAATTGGCTGACGCCAATCCGGATGTGATCATATTTGCAGATGCATTCAATCGGTACTTTGAACCTGAAAACCTCCGGTCGACAGGTCGTTTACTGCGTGCAGCGGGCCTGAAAGTGAAGACGGCGGCGCCGACGGACGGTCGCCCGCTTGATTGTGGTCGGACATTATTGTCGGTCGGGTTGGTAGAAGATGCGCGGCGCGAAGCAGAGCGCCTAATCGCGGCGCTTTTACCTTATGCAGTGAAGGGCGTTCCAATCGTCGGCCTTGAACCATCGTCCATTTTGACGCTGCGTGATGAGATTCCTGCCCTCATCACAGATGGGCGGGCGGACATCGTGTCTGACAACAGTTTCATGTTGGAGGAGTATCTGATCAAACACCAGGTCGCCCTGCCGCTGCGTGCCCTTGCACAAAAAATACTGCTGCACGGGCATTGCCATCAAAAAGCGCATCAAGTCATGCCGTACGTCCTGTCTGCCCTTGCCCTGATCCCTAAAAGCGACGTTGAACTGGTCGAGACCGGTTGTTGCGGCATGGCAGGAGCATTTGGCTATCGCCGTGACACGGCAGACATATCGCTAAAAATGGGAGAGGCGGATTTATTGCCTGCAGTGCGTGCGGCAACTCAAGAGACGCTGATCGTGGCTGATGGCACATCATGTCGGCACCAGATCGCGGATGGAACGGGGCGTAAAGCAATCCATGTCGCACGCGCTTTGGAAATGGCATTGACCGAATGAAGTGCCTGCGATGGGTTTGACGGCACCCCATTTGCGGTTGCCGCTCCATCATGAACTGGTCACGCGGCAACCCTATGAGGCGCGAAAACATGATCCTGCTGGCGTTATGGTGGCGTGAAAGGGACAGTTTCGGTTTCCAGCATGGACTATGCTCCAATGTTCATTAGCAAAGCCTGAAGGGAAACAATAGCTTAACGCATTTTGTGGTGCCCGCGGCCGGACTCGAACCGGCACGGCCTTGCGGCCAAGAGATTTT
>CAYGMX010000414.1:0-3088 GCA_964351055.1 uncultured Loktanella sp.
ACGCTCGTGTTCACAGGTGAACAGTTTACGGCACAAACTGGCCTGAACATCCCGCCACTCACAGGGGCGATCGCGATCCACAGAGGACTGATCCTGAGCTATGCAACTGTTTAATCGTATCTCTTCGGTCCTGAAAGGCCGTACCCTGTCAATTCTCAGTGCGCTTGGTCTTTACAGATTTCATCCGGCGCCGCTGGAAATGGAAAAGTTTAACGCGCTCTATACAAGGCCCGTGCCCTTACCAGACGGACCGCGCAAGGTCTTTCACATAGGGCACAGCCTTGTCGGACGCGACATGCCCGCGATGCTGGCCCAACTGGCCGGTGCGGGGCATGACTATGCCAGTCAGTTGGGGTGGGGCGCGCCGCTCAGATCGCATTGGGATCCGGATGTACCGATCAACGGGTTCGCGCAGGAAAATGCACACGACAAGTACCGCGATGCGCTCGAGGCTGTTGCGTCGGGTGACTTTGACGCCGTAATCCTGACCGAGATGGTCGAGATCAAGGCGGCGATCCGCTATCAGGATAGTGCGCAGATGCTGTCTAACTGGGCCAGCAAGGCGCAGGCCGCTGGTGCAACCGTCTATCTTTATGAAACATGGCATGAACTGGATTGTCCCGAAGGATGGCGCAAGCGGCTGGATCGCGATCTTGGGAAATACTGGGAAGGCCAGATCCTGCGCCCCGCCCTTGCGCTCCAGAACAATCCACAGCCGATCTACCTGATCCCCGGCGGGCAGGTGATGGCCGCCTTTGCCGATGCGCTCCGGTCGCAAGGACAAACCGGTCCTTTGCGCAGCCACCACGACCTTTTCAGCGACCAGATCCATTTCAATGACTATGGTGCCTATCTGGTCGCTCTTACGCATTATGCAGTGCTCTACCGGCGGACCCCTGTTGGCCTGCCGCATGCACTGTTGCGGGCCGACGGGACCGCAGCCGACGATCCCGGCGCTGAAGCCGCACGATTGATGCAGCATGTGGTCTGGGATGTCGTCACGCGACTGCCGCAGACCGGAGTGGCCCCCTGACGCAGATCAGAACCCGAACAGATTGGCGTTGGTAATGGCCCCGTCGATCAGTTTCTCGCGGTCGGTTTCCGGTGACCAGCCAAGGTCTGCTTTCGGCTTGCTGTTGTCGAACGGCGTGAAATGCGCGCGCGATTTCCAGTCCTTCAAAGAGGCGCGGGTCAGTCCCTTGCGGCGCAACAACCGAACCTTGAGCAGATGCTTGACCGCATCAAACAAAAAGAGCGCGAAAAGAGAACTGGAGGTCACGTTCAGGCGCGCCCCCATCCGGTCATGGATCGCTGCGAAATAATCCCGGCCCGACATCATCCGGTCGCCGACCAGATTGAAGGATTCGCCCTCGATCCCCTCGCGTTCCATCATGCGGATCAGGCCATCAGTGAGGTCATCGATCAGGACAAACGGCAGGATATTCCTGCCATGACCCCAGATCCGGACCGCGCCCGCGCCGTGCCACCGCCCGATCCCCCAATGCTGCAAGGGTCCGCCTTCGCCCACGACAATCCCGGGGCGGGCGATGACCAAAGGTAAGCCCTGCTTGGCGTGCATCTCGAGCAACCGCTTTTCACATTCGGCCTTTGATCGCGCATAGATGTTGCGGTCACGCATATCGTCGGCATAGCCGGTATCTTCGGTGATTGTTCCGGTAGGAAGCGACATATCATAGGATGCAATCGTGCCGGTATAGATGAACCGGCGGACCCCTGCTCTCATGGCGGCCTCTGCGACGCTGATGCTGACGCCTACATCATTGACCAGCGCCTCATCCCAAGTCTTGTCCATCGACTTGGCAAGGTTAAAGACGGTGTCGATCCCCTGCATCGCATTGGCCAAGGCATCAGTATCCCGCATCGACACCCCGACAGTTTCCACATGGTCGGCGATATCGGCAAATGGTCCTGTCTTGCCCCTGCTGATCACACGCACATCATGACCGCGCTTGACAAGTTCGCGGGTCAGTGCCCGCCCGATAAAGCCGGTCCCACCGATCACCATGACAGTCGGCTTTGGTTTGCCCGTTGGTCGGGCAGGCACTTTGTATTCGGGCATGAAGGCCAGTGCATCATCGATGCCTTGCATCACCACCTGTGCAGACTGCATGTCAAAACGTGCATCAAGGGGTTTGCCATTGGCGATGCTGTCATAAAAGCTGCCAATCGCACCTGCGAAACTGAGCCCGTAAGGTGACTTGCGATTAAGCGAGCCGACCTGCCGCGCGAAATTTATCCCTCCTTCGCGCAGGTGCTGCCAACTTTGCGACATCTGCATGCGCAAGGGATTGACGACAAGGTCGGCGGTGTTTTCCTTGCGGATGACCAGCGTATCGGCGGCATAGTCGAACCGCGCCTGTCCTGTCGAGCCGCGCAGGATGACGCTGCGGTCGTCCACCGTTTCCACCAGCGAGATGTTGAAGGTCACATCCACCTGTCCTGCGCGCCCCAGAATACGCCATCCTTGATGCCGCACCTCGCCCCCTGGCAGGGTGATCGGTTTGCTGGGTTGCAGATGCGATATGGCGACAGGACCAAAGAGGTCCGTTGCAAAGGCAAAAAGATGCGGCCCCAGTTCCAGCAACAGATTGCCCGGTTCGCGCAAGAGCCACAGTCCGAAAGGCCCCGACCGCAGCGGCGGCATCGGAAAACACCAGTTGATTTCGGCCATCGAGATACGGCCCAGCGCGCCGTTTTTCGCAGCCTGTTTCAGGCGCAGATATCCGGGCATCCCCAGAAAATTATGCCCTGCTGCCATCAGGCGATCGGCCTTGCGCCCCGCTGCGACCATCGCGGCGGTTTGTGCGCTTGACGTGCTAACAGGTTTTTCAACAAAGCAGTGCAGTCCTGCAGCGGCGCATTTGACCGCAAGGTCATGGTGGCTGTCGGGCGGGGTAAGAATATGGACGGCGTCAAGGTTCGCCTCGGCGATCATCTTATCCAGATCGGTATAGGCCTCCGCGCCATAGCCCAGCGCCAAAGCCTTTGCAGCCCCCGCCGACATGTCACAGACAGCGGCCAGTCGGACATCTGGCGCAGCCTTGATCGCGTCGGCGTGCCAAGTGGC
>CAYGMX010000415.1:0-3075 GCA_964351055.1 uncultured Loktanella sp.
TTTCCGGAGCGGAGTGCGGCAATCGCGGCCTCTAGGTCGGTTTTTTCCGAGTCGAGTTTGTCATGCTCGACCTGCACCTCTTTGGCATCTTCCTCGGCGCGCAGGTTCACAGCACCCAAGGCATCGCGCTGCCGTTTGAGCGCATTGACCTCGCCCTCGACCACATGGGACGCTGGCATCTGATCAACCGACACCTGCAATGTCTCAAGCAACTGCTCCGGCGTGACCTCTTGGGCTTCCATGATCCGCTCGGCGGCATAGGCGACAGTCTCTTTCGCGGCATCCGAACGGGCCTCGGACCGCGCCCGCGCCTCGCGGGCCTCTGATGCTTTGCGCTCCGCATCGCGTTCTTCGTGTCCCGCATCGCGCAGGGCATTTTCTGCGGCGGCCAGCGTGTCTGCTGCCGCACGGCGACGCATTTCGGCGGCGTCAATCGCCTCGGCCAGTTCGGCCCGTTTGGCGGCAATTTCTTCCGGCGCGGCTGTGGCCTGCGCCAACTCCAGCTGCGAAGTCTCCTTGCGCGTGGCCAATTCCGCGGTCCGCTTGTTGGCGGTCTCAAGGCGGTGCTTCCAGCCGCTGATTTCCTTCGTGATCTCTTGGCTGCGCTTGAGCCGTGCCTCACCTTCGCGGCGCACCTCGTCATGGGCGGAACGGCGGGACATCATCGTGATGCGCGCGGCCTCGACGGTCATTTTCACATCTTCGACCGATGCGCGGGCGGTGTCCAAATCGCCCAGATCGCCCGATGCCTTTTCAGCCGCAAGCAAAGAGCGGCGGGCATTGTTTGCCTCTTCTTCGTGGCGCTTCACGGCCAGCCCAAGGCTTTCAAGCTTGCCTTGCGACAGGTTGCGATCCGCCTCTGCGCGGCTTGCCGCACGGTTGGCATCGGCAACGGCACGGTCGGCATCACGGCGGGCCTGTCGGGCGGCATGGTCCGCCTCTGTCTGCTGCCTAAGCAAGGCCGTCAGCATATCATGGGCTTGGCTGGCCCCTTGCGCCGTCGCTGCGGCTTCTTCCAGATCACGTTTCAATTCGGTCAGGCGGTTCAACTGCTGCAAGCGCAAGGCGGCGGCAGACGGCGCATCCTCGGCACCGGACCGGAAGCCGTCCCAGCGCCACAAGTCGCCCGCGACCGACACGAGGCGCTGACCGGGCTTGAGGTCGGCCTGCAAACGCGCACCATCGGCGGCATCGACAAGGCCAACCTGGCTCATCCGGCGGGCCAGAACCTCCGGCACAGAGACATGGGCGGTCAGCGCCCTGACACCCTCGGGCAGGGTCTGCGCGTGGGCATAGCCGGGCAAGAGCGCCCAACCCGATTTGGCTGCCGCATCGACCTCGGGGGCGCGCAGATCGTCCGCCAAAGCAGCCCCCAGCGCCTTTTCATAGCCACCTTCGACACGCAGCAGATCAAGCACCTGACCACCTTCGGCGGTGTCGCGCTCCACCAGCCGCGCGAGGGCCGCAACCTCGGCCCGCAAGGCATTCGCCTCGCCCTCTGCCTCAGAGCGGCGCGCGCGGGCATCGCTCTCGCGTGCTTGCGTTTCACCGCGCAGGCGCTCTGCCTCCAACAAGGCCGTGTCAGCGGCTTCGGCGGCCGCAACAGCCAGCTTTTCTGCCTGTCCCGCAGCAGCAAAATCCGCTTCGGCCTTCTTCAACGCCGCATTGGCGTCGGCCATGGCCGCTGTTGCGCGCGCGGCCTCGCCCTCGCTCTTGGATAGCGTGGTGCGGTTATCTTCCAAAAGGCGCTGCGCCGACTGGTGGCGCGCGGCCAGACGGGCCACATCCTCGGTCAGTTGCGAAAGATCCGCTTCACGCTGCTGCAACACACCGGCCGCCTCGCGAGCCGCGATCTGTGCCGCCTCAAGACGGGCATCATGACCTTCGCCGGCTTTGGCAATCTCGCGGGATTCCCATTCCAGCCGGTCGATGGTTTCGCCCGCATCCTTGTTCAGCCCGCTTTCGCGGTCCATGTCACGGGTCAGCTGGTCAATGCGGGCGCGCAGGGTCTCGATCATCTCCAGCGCGCGGGTTTCCTGATCCTTCAGCGTATCGCGCTGGACCTGCAAACGTTGCAGAACGGCGGCAGCAATCGCCTCTTCCTCGCGCAAGGCTGGCAAGGCGTCGTCTGCAAGGGCGCGCGCCTTGGCCGCCGCACGCGCAGCCTGTTCTGCTTGCGCGGCAACCGTGGTCCGTTCGCGCAACTGGTCCGCGGCGGCCAAAAGCGCCTCATCCGCCTCTTTCCAGCGGCGGAACAGCAGCATGCCTTCAGCCTTGCGGAGCTTGTCACCGATCTCGCGGTAGCGCGCGGCCTGCTTGGCCTGTCGGGCAAGTTGGGCCAATTGGGCAGCAAGCTGCTCGATCACATCATCAACGCGGGTCAGGTTTGTTTCGGCACCTCTCAGCTTCAATTCAGCTTCATGGCGGCGCTGGTAAAGGCCGGAGATACCAGCCGCCTCTTCCAGAATCCGGCGGCGCGACTTGGGCTTGGCGTTGATCAGTTCCGAAATCTGGCCCTGCCGGACAAGTGCAGGCGAATGCGAACCGGTCGAGGCATCGGCAAACAGCATCTGCACATCGCGGGCGCGCACATCCTTGGTTCCGACCCTATAGGCCGATCCCGCGTCACGGGTGATCCGGCGGACGATCTCGAGGTTGTCATTGTCGTTAAAGGCCGCTGGGGCCAAACGCTCGCCATTGTCGATCACCAGCGACACTTCAGCAAAATTGCGGGCGGGCCGCGTGGCGGCACCGGCAAAGATCACATCTTCCATGCCACCGCCACGCATGGCGGTAGGGCGGTTTTCGCCCATGACCCAGCGCAATGCCTCGAGCAGGTTCGACTTGCCACAGCCATTGGGGCCGACAACACCGGTCAACCCGTTCGCGATCACCAGATCGGTCGGGTCAACAAAGCTCTTGAAGCCATTCAGACGAAGTTTGCTAAAACGCAACGGGCAATGCTCTTATGATTCCTCACGGAGCCAAAGCATCACCCCCCACCGCGGCACGAGTCAACGGCGCAGACCCTGCATGTGCCGTTTTCAGCCGCTTTATCCACAAGATATTGGGTTT
>CAYGMX010000416.1:0-3065 GCA_964351055.1 uncultured Loktanella sp.
GGTGGTGTTTGCAGTCTTTGCATAGCCACCTCGCCAAGCCGTGAGTGAAGTTGACCGTTCTAGTCAAAAACCTCATCAACAACGTCTTCCAGAACGTCCCACAGGCCAGACATGAAACGACGCCCGAACCCCTTGGTTTTGCGACGTTTCTTGGGACGGGCGATATCGTAATCTGGATATCTTTCGGCGCGGTGCCGATTTGCGGGATGCACAGGCGCGGCGGTTGGCGCAGGCGATTTTGGTAACATTTTGAGCGCACGCAATGGCGCACCGCAGTTTCCGCAGGTCAGTTCATGCCGGTCTTTCCCGCGCAAGACCAAAGCCGCCTTGGTGCCGCAATAGCAGCAGGTTGCAATTTTTGTGGCACCCATTATCGCGTCCTTGTCGCTATGCTTTAACAGCATATAGGGCGACAGCCGCCGCATTTGAGACATTGAGCGACCCAAATCCGGCTGCCGCGTCAATCCGTACCAATTCGTCGCAGGTTTCGCGGGTTTTTTCGCGCAGACCCGGCCCTTCGGCCCCCATGACAAGCGCAACGGGCCGGTCCCGTTTCCCATCAACGGCCGCCTCAATCGTCCGCTCGGCTTCGCCATCCAGACCCAGAACGAGGTACCCCATGCCTTTGAGCGCCTCCATCGCATCCGCCAAATTGCGCACCCGCAGATAGGGTTGGCGTTCCAGCGCCCCGCTCGCTGTCTTGGCCAAAGCGCCGGTTTCGGGGGCTGAATGGCGCTGCACCGCAACCACGGCCCGCGCCCCGAAAACTTCGGCAGAGCGCAGGATCGCACCCACGTTATGGGGGTCGGTCACACGGTCGAGCAACACAATGCGCGGCGGCATAGCCCCCGCGCCCAATGCGACATCTTCAAGACTGCCCCAGTCGAGCGGCTTTACCTCGAGGGCGGCACCCTGATGCACCGATTGCGGATCAAGCGGCGCTGCAAATTTGCGCGGATCAGAGATTTCGGGCTCCAGACCACTCGCGCCTACCGCATCCCCCAAACGCTCGAGCGCGTTACGCGTCACGACAAGGCGCAGCTTCTTGCGCGCGGGGTTTTCCAGTGCATCGCGCACCGCGTGGATACCAAAGAGCCAGATCGTTTCCTGGGCTGCCACGCGCTTGGCCTGTTCTTTCGAGATCACCCATTTCGGCTTTTGCATGACATTTCCACTTTGTGTTTCAACAAGGGGCGATACCCGACATTGGGTCGGCTGTGAAGGGGATCGCAAAAGCGGGCACTTTTGCAGTTGACGCCCCAATGGGCCGCAGGTAAGCAGCCGTTCAGTGGGCGACAGGCCGCAAGGTGTGGCAGGGGACTGTAACTCCCTCGAGGCGACTCACGCCTGGTTCGATTCCAGGGTCGCCCACCATTCTTTTTTTGAAACAATAGCTTATCCGCGTGATTTCAGATGCAACGCCGCGGCGCATCACGCCGCTGCGTGACCCGAGCGTTGCAGGCAGCGCGCGGAATGCAACCTTGGTCTTTTGCCGCTCCGATCAAGACATGACCAAACCGCAGCCTATGGCGCTTTACTGGCAATCAAGGGGTTCAGTACCGCCCGGCCACGCCCTTCATATCGGAAACTTGGACTGCGGCTTATACCCAGCCGGCCGCGCACTGGCCGATCTTGGTGTCAGACACTACCCTTTTTCGTGGCCGCCGTTTGGGGGATGGGCCAGCTCCGACAAAAGCGACGATCAGAAGCATTACCAAAAACAACTCAAACATCTTACTCTTTCTACTCGGCTTCATCGCGTGGTCGTCGCGTACTCGATCCGTTAATCCCGTTTCAATCTCAAGGGGAATAAAATCGAAATTGTATCACGTTCTTGCAGGGGGACCCTGCGCTTCGGGGCGATTTCTAGCTTGCCGGACGTTTTGTAGACACCTGAAATCTGACCCAATTAGGTGCGTGACGCTGCGTCACAGCGCCATATTCATGCCGTTCCGTTGCGCAGGCCGAATGTCATGCCCAATCGGACTGCACGATCCTGATCCGCTGCCAACATAGACGTGGCTCGTTAGCCGATCAGGTGCCGCGACTGCCTGCGCGCCGACCGGTCTCCTCTTTGCCGCGCAAGAAAATCCGGCTCTGTGCTTGCAGTCGCCTAGGTCGCATGGGTACAGCTAAGCCTCACAGGAACGGATGTGGATCAAGAGTGGATGGCGCAAACACCGCAAACGACATCACCATTCAATATCCTGATTGTCGGTCAGGGTGGTCGTTTGGAACACGAGGCGCTATTGTTTGCCGCTTCCTTACGTGCCTCTGCACCGGATTTTCAGGGGCAGTTCATCATTGCAGAACCTGAACCCGGCCCGCTTTGGGACAACGACCCGCGCATATCCGAACCGGTCAGGGCGCGTCTGGTCGAACTGGGCGCGCAGATCATCCCCTTCCCGTCACGCCACTTCGGACAGTCCTATCCGCATGGCAACAAGATCGAAGGGCTGCAGGTCTTGCCCGCAGGCGAACCTTTTGTTTTTTTTGACAGCGACACGCTGATCACAGGCGATATTTCCAAGGTTCCATTCGATTTCAGCCGCCCCGCGGCCTCTATGCAACGCAGTGCAACATGGCCTGTCGAAGAATTATACTGGCCCGGCTATACGGCGATCTGGAAATCGCTTTATGACCGTTTCGGGCTTGATTTCGACACATCCCTGGATCTGACCCAGCCCGACGAGTTTTGGGAACGCTATCTGTATTTCAACGCAGGCTGGTTTTTCGGGGCGGATCCGGCAGCATTCGGGGAGCGGTTCACCGAATTTGCGGTCGCTGTGCGGGACAATCCAACACCGGAAATGGTGATCCAGCCGCTTGACCCTTGGCTGGATCAGGTGGTCTTGCCGCTGGTAATCCACAGTTTCGGCGGCGGCAGACCGGGGCCGGAACTGGCAGGGTTGGATGGTGCGGTCAGCTATCACTACCGCACATTGCCGCTGTTTTATGCAACCGCCAGCGATGCGCAAGTCGCACTCTTGGAGGAGGTCACCGCCCGCAACAAGACCAAGAAACTGCTCAAGCAACTCGAGCCCTTCACGCGCCTGGTCTATCAG
>CAYGMX010000417.1:0-3045 GCA_964351055.1 uncultured Loktanella sp.
CAGTCTCTCGCTTGATGGCAACGCAGGGCGCGTCGACATCCTGCACGACATTTCTCTTGATGGCGCGGAGGGTGAGACATTGGGCCTTGTCGGGCCAAGTGGATCAGGCAAGTCGTCGCTCCTTATGTTGATGGGCGGGCTGGAACAGGCCACATCGGGCAGGATCATGGCGCTGGGCCAAGATCTGACAGCGATGAACGAGGACCAGCTTGCGCTCTTTCGTAGGGATAATATGGGGGTGGTCTTTCAATCTTTCCACCTGATCCCGACAATGACGGCGCTGGAGAATGTCGCAACCCCGCTGGAACTGGCAGGGGTCCGCGATGCGTATGCCCGCGCCGAGGCCGAACTGAAGGCGGTTGGTCTGGCTGACCGTATCGACCATTACCCCAGCCAGATGTCGGGCGGAGAGCAGCAGCGCGTGGCGCTTGCACGGGCCTCTGCGCCGCGCCCGCGTATTCTGTTGGCGGACGAGCCGACCGGCAATCTTGATGAAACCAACGGGCAGGCCATCATCGATCTGTTGTTTGATCTGCGCGACCGCCACGGTGCCACGCTGATCATGGTCACCCATTCGGCGGAACTGGCCCGCCGTTGCAGCCGTGTTGTACGCCTGCGTGACGGACGGATAGATACGGCCCTGGCAAAGGCTGCGGAATGAGCCTGCGCATCGCATCCCGATTTGCCGCGCGCGAATTGCGCGGTGGTTTGCGCGGCTTTCGCGTCTTTCTGGCCTGTCTTGCCCTTGGGGTGGCCGCAATTGCTGCCGTTGGCACCGGCCGTGCGGGGATAGAGGCCGGACTGAAACGCGATGGCGCGGCGCTGCTGGGCGGCGGCGCCGAGGTGGAATTTACCTATCGCTTTGCCAGAGATGCCGAACTGGACTGGCTTTTGTCGGTGTCTGATCGGGTCTCTGAAACCGTCGATTTCCGGTCGATGGTTGTGGTTGATCGCGGCGGTGAAACCGAACGTGGCCTGACGCAGATCCGCGCTGTTGACGATCTTTATCCGCTGATCGGCGCGGTGCAGCTTGACCCGCCCATGGCCTTGGCCGATGCGCTGGCCGACAAGGGCGGCGTGATGGAACGGGTGCTTGCCGACAGGCTCGCGCTGGTCCCCGGTGACCGTTTCCGGCTGGGTGAACAGGCGTTTACCTTGCGCGCCATTCTGGACCGCTATCCCGACAATGCCGCCGGTGGCTTTGGCCTTGGACCGCGCACCATCGTCTTGACCGACGATCTTGCCGCTTCTGGCTTGCTGGCAGAGGGGACATTGTTTTCAACGCAGTACCGGCTCGACCTACCCGATGGCACCGACCTTGAGGCCCTTGAACAAAACGCAGAGGCGCAGTTCAGCGACAGCGGCCTGCGCTGGCGTGACAGCAGACGCGGGGCGGGCGGTGTCGAACAGTTCGTGGACCGGATCGGCGCATTCCTGATCCTTGTGGGCCTGTCGGGTCTGGCGGTGGGCGGCGTTGGCGTGTCTGCCGCTGTGCGGGCCTATCTGGCGGGCAAGACCGGTGTGATTGCAACGCTCAAGACCCTTGGCGCGACCCGCAAGATCATCTTTCAGACCTATTTCATCCAGATCGGCGTGCTGACACTGGCCGGAGTGCTGATCGGGTTGATCCTTGGGGCGGGGCTGCCCGTTCTCTTTGCGCCTCTGATCGAGGCGCGGTTGCCGATCCCTGCGGTCTTTACGGTTTATTCGGCCCCGCTTGTCGAAGCGGCAATTTATGGTGTGCTCGCTGCGCTGATCTTTACGCTCTGGCCCTTGGCCAAGACCGAGGACATCCGCGCCGCGACCTTGTTTCGCGATGCCTTCACCGCGTCGCGCGCCCTGCCTTCCAATATCTACCTTGTGGCGATTGCCGCACTTCTTGCCGCTCTCATCGGCGCGGCGATCTGGTTTTCGGGTACCGTGTTTCTGACATTGTGGACCGCAGGCGGTATCGCGGGCGCATTGGCGATACTGGTGCTTGCGGCGCTTCTGATCCGCTGGATCGCCCGCCGCTTTCGCAAACCTGCGCGCGGGCGCCCTGCCTTGCGGCTGGCGTTCGGATCGATCGGCGCACGCGGGGGCGAGGCCACATCCGTGGTTCTATCCTTGGGGCTTGGTCTGACTGTGCTGGCCGCTGTGGGCCAGATCGACGGTAATCTGCGCAATTCCTTCGCCAATGACCTGCCAGAGGTCGCGCCAAGCTATTTCTTTGTGGATATCCAGCCTGACCAGATCGACGGATTCCGTGCGCGGCTGGACAGCGACGCGGCCGTGAACCGCTATGACACCGCACCGATGTTGCGCGGGATCATCACGCAGATCAACGGGCGGCCTGCTGACGAAGTAGCAGGCGGGCATTGGGTCGTGCAGGGTGATCGTGGCATCACCTATGCCGATACACAGCCAGAGGGTACAATCATCACCGATGGCACATGGTGGGATGTCGGCTATGACGGACCGCCACAGATCAGCTTTGCCGCCGAAGAAGCCGTGGAAATGGGCTTGCAACTGGGTGATATGATGACGGTCAATGTGCTGGGGCGCGATATCACAGCCGAGGTCACCAGCTTTCGCGAGGTAAGTTGGGAAGACGCAGGTATCGGTTTTGTTCTGGCCATGAACCAAGGGGCCTTGGCGGGTGCGCCGCATAGCTGGATTTCGACGGTCTATGCCGAAGAAGAGGCAGAAGCGGCGATCCTGCGCGATGTGGCGACAGCTTATCCCAATATCACGGCAGTCCGTATTCGCGACGCGATTGATCAGGTGATCGAACTGGTGGGCGGTATTTCTGCGGCCACCCGCTATGGTGCCCTGATTACGCTTGTGACCGGCTTTCTGGTGCTGATCGGTGCTGCGGCGGCGGGCGAGCGGGCACGGACCTTTGAAGCGGCGGTGCTCAAGACAATCGGGGCGACGCGCAGCCATATCATCACGAGCTTTGCCCTGCGTGCTGCGATGCTGGGGCTGGCGGCAGGAACAGTCGCTTTGGTGGCGGGTATTCTGGGGGGCTGGGCCGTGTCGACCTTTATCATGGAGACCGACTAT
>CAYGMX010000418.1:0-3029 GCA_964351055.1 uncultured Loktanella sp.
TGCTTTCGGTCACCAGATAGATATGGCTGGCCATCCCGACTTGGGTGTTCACATCCCCCGCCGTGGTCATCGTGCGCATACCGGTGATCCACGTCAGGCCAAAATCGCTGTGCGGCAGCGGATCCCACCGGTACTGGCCAAGGCTGGTCACGTCATCGACGATATGGGGCGCGGATTTCCAATAAGGCAGGTCAATCCGCGCATAGCGATGGGAATGTTTGACCGAAGGGCGGATGCGATAGCACCACGTGCGTTCAGGGCGGACATGGGTAAAGGCGGTGCCGCTGAGTTGTTCGCCATAAAGACCATAGTTGCATTTTTGCGGGCTGTTTCTGCCTTGCGGCAATGCTCCGGGCAAGGCTTCGGTTTCGAAATCATTGCCAAAACCGGGCATATAGCCCGCATGCGCACCCGGCAGCGAGGGCGCCTGCACCATCGGGCGATGTGATGTCTGCTTGTTCATCGCGAAATCCTCCGTTAGCCATCCGATATTAGTTGTCTTTGTAACTATCAAGAAGGACAAGCCCGTGGATGACCCTTTCGAGCTGCGTGAATTCCTTCCCTATCTGCTGAATCAAGCAGCAGAGAGGTCGGGTCTGGCGTTCCAGAAACACTACAAAGACCGCTACGGGATGCTGCGCACAGAATGGCGGGTTCTGTTTCATCTGGGCCGCTACGGCGCGATGACGGCCAAGGACATTGGCGCGATGGCACAGGTCCACAAGACCAAGATCAGCAGGGCTGTTGCCGCGCTCGAAGCGAAAAGATTCCTGTCGCGGCAGGAAATGGACCATGACCGCCGGCATGAACAGTTACAACTGACGCCGGCAGGCCATTGCGCATTCACCGAGATTTGCAGGGCCGCGCAAGACTTTGATCGCCGGATCACAGCCGGCTTGCCCCCCGAAGAGGTCCGGATTCTCAAGGCCTGTCTGGCGCAAATCGCGGCGTTGGAGCCGGTCGAAAAAATCTAGGAATTTGACTCTGTCTGGCTGTTGACACGGGAAGGCGAGGTCCTTACCTACGCTACGTTAGCACTCGACATTGATGAGTGCTAACACAAGAGAAACACGAACTGGAGAAGTTCTGAAATGGCATTTACACCACTTCACGACCGTGTACTGGTCCGTCGCATCGAAGGCGACGAAAAGACAGCAGGCGGTCTGATCATTCCTGATAGCGCCAAAGAAAAACCCGCCGAAGGCGAAATCGTCAGCGTCGGCGAAGGCGCCCGCAAGGACAGCGGTGAATTGATCGCTATGTCCGTTAAAGCAGGCGACAAAGTGCTATTTGGCAAATGGTCCGGCACAGAGGTCAAGATCGACGGCGAAGAGCTGCTGATCATGAAAGAGAGCGACATCCTCGGCATCATGTAAGCCGCGGAAGTCCGTACTCAGATTGAAATTCATTCAAGGAGCACATGAAAATGGCTGCTAAAGACGTCAAATTCAGCACCGACGCGCGTAACCGGATGCTCAAGGGTGTGAACATCCTTGCCGACGCCGTCAAAGTCACGCTAGGCCCCAAAGGCCGCAACGTTGTGATCGACAAATCCTTCGGCGCACCGCGCATCACCAAAGACGGTGTATCGGTTGCCAAGGAAATCGAACTCGAAGACAAGTTCGAAAACATGGGCGCGCAGATGGTCAAGGAAGTTGCTTCCCGGACCAACGACGAAGCCGGTGACGGGACAACAACCGCCACAGTTCTGGCCCAAGCCATTGTCAAAGAAGGCATGAAGTCGGTTGCCGCTGGTATGAACCCGATGGACCTCAAGCGCGGCATCGACATGGCGACATCCAAAGTCGTTGAAGCGATCAAGGCTGCGGCCCGCCCTGTCAACGACAGTGACGAAGTTGCACAGGTCGGCACAATCTCTGCCAACGGCGAAGCGGAAATCGGTCGTCAGATTGCAGACGCGATGCAGAAAGTCGGCAACGAAGGCGTGATCACTGTCGAAGAAAACAAAGGTCTGGAAACAGAAACCGATGTCGTCGAAGGCATGCAGTTCGACCGCGGCTACCTGTCGCCATACTTTGTGACCAACCCAGAAAAGATGACCGTCGAACTCGAAGACGCGATCATCCTTCTGCACGAGAAAAAACTGTCTTCTTTGCAGCCAATGGTGCCACTGCTGGAATCCGTCATCCAGTCCGGCAAGCCGCTTTTGATCATCTCTGAAGATGTCGAAGGCGAAGCGCTGGCTACGCTGGTCGTCAACAAACTGCGCGGCGGTCTGAAAATCGCTGCTGTCAAAGCCCCCGGCTTTGGTGATCGCCGCAAGGCAATGCTGCAGGATATCGCCATTCTGACCGGTGGTCAGGTGATTTCCGACGATCTGGGCATGAAGCTTGAAAACGTGACCATCGACATGCTGGGTTCTGCCAAGCGCGTCACGATCACGAAAGACGAGACAACCATCATCGATGGCGCTGGCGTCAAATCCGAGATCGAAGCACGGGTTACCCAGATCCGTGGTCAGATCGAAGAAACAACTTCCGATTACGACCGTGAAAAGCTGCAAGAGCGTGTGGCCAAACTGGCTGGCGGTGTTGCTGTGATCCGCGTTGGCGGCATGTCCGAAATCGAAGTCAAAGAGCGTAAAGACCGCGTTGACGATGCGCTGAACGCGACACGTGCCGCTGTTCAGGAAGGTATCGTTGTCGGTGGTGGTGTTGCTCTGGTTCAGGCTGGCAAGGCACTTGACGGTCTGAAGGGTGCAAACTCCGATCAGGACGTTGGTATCTCGATCGTGCGCAAGGCGCTTGAAGCACCACTGCGCCAGATCGCTGAAAACTCTGGCGTGGACGGTTCGGTTGTTGCCGGCAAAATCCGCGAGAGCAACGACAAGACCTTTGGCTTCAACGCACAAACCGAAGAATATGGCGACATGTTCAAGTTCGGCGTCATTGACCCTGCCAAAGTTGTGCGCACTGCCCTGCAAGACGCTGCCTCGGTCGCTGGTCTCTTGATCACAGCCGTAGCCAGGGTTGCCGACAAGCCCTCGAAAGAAGGCCATGGCGGCGGCG
>CAYGMX010000419.1:0-3025 GCA_964351055.1 uncultured Loktanella sp.
TCAGGGGTAGAGCAGTGGATTGAAAATCCTCGTGTCGGTGGTTCGATTCCGCCCCTGGGCACCATTAATTCTACAGTTACTGTATAAAAACAGCGCCTTAGGGCAACTGTGGTCTTGTTGGCCCGCACGGCAAGCGGGCAGTCTGCAAGTGCCCTATGCATGGCCACCAGCACAGGGCCGCCCGAACTGTTCTTCAGCACATCATCACGGTCCAGAGGCAGAATGATCCTTTGGGTCGCCGATACACTTGTGCTGCCCCCCCCGCAAGCGCCAACGCGAAATCACTGCTGCGCGCAAATATGAGAAGTTAGTCGCCTGCGGACTGCGTATTGCGCCGCAATGACCGAAAGCATGCTGGCTGAGGTTGTGTTGTGAACACCGCGCAGGTGGTCCAAGGCGCTAGAGGTTTGTTCGCAGCAGGATTTCAATCCGGATTCTTTCCTGCGCCCCAAACGACCGGTGCTTGTCGACGACACTCTTAAGGCGGCGAATGGCGCTGCGGACGAGATGGCCTGCGTCTTGCACCACCAGGCCGTGCAAGCTGCCTGTACGGAGTGCATTCTCGGTAAATGGTGTTCGTTCATGCGCAATCTTGATGACACTGTCCGGTATCTTCTGGTCACCCAGAATTTCCAGTGGAACTCTTGCCTCTGACGACATGACATAAATGGCCACGATGTCGGGATACGACCTGATGCAGGATTCAATGATTCTTCTTGCCCTCTCTTCGTTGCCATATGTTTCCAGCGATGGAAGGCCCCGCAAATCGGGAAAGTGCGCGATAAGCTCCTGATCAAATCCGCGCCGCCGTTCAAGGCTGTCCCGAGAGGCCATTGTTTCGGAGATCACCATCACGCTCCCCGACTGCCCCCCAGCAAACCGCCCCAACAAAAGCGCCGCAGTCGCACCCGCAGCGCCGTTATCGACGCCGACCCAATCTGCATTGAGCAATGGCTGGTTGGCGATAAACGGCAGGGCCGCAATGCCACGTTCCTGCACGCGAATGATTGCATCACGGACCTGCGGCGTTTCAGGGGCCATAATTGCGACGCCCGCGACCTCGCTCTTGTGGAGCGTCTTGAGAAATGAAGCGATACTATGCGGGTCATTTTCATCGATCCGCGCGACATCGCACCAAACACGGTCAGCGGCAAAAATGTCTTGCGCTTCGTCAATCTGGCCGACGATCTGTTCCAGAAACTGATCGCCGGATTGTGGAAGCGCAAACACAAACCGGTAGCTTTGTGATTTTGCAAGATTGGCCGCCTGCACATTGCGCACGAATCCAAGCTCTCGGATGGCCCTACGCACCCGTTCGACGGTGTGCTGCTTGACGCCTTCCCGCCCGTTCAGGACCCGATCAACCGTGGCCCGGCTTACGCCAGCCGCTTTGGCAAGGTCTTTGGTCGTCGGACGCTGCATTGATTCCTGCATTGGAAGAACTCGTATTTCTGTGCGTTTTATCAGGCTCTTAAACTCATTGAAACGGGTGGCTGTCCCAATGTGTTGCGTGCTGTGTAACAAGAAATGAGGCACGTGTCTCAGAATAATCTTGCTTTGAGGCACGTGTCTCATTACTCGTTATGTCACGGAGAGTCGCGGCGGAGGGGCCCGACAGGATGTTTTCTGGGAGGAAACCAAACATGAAAACCAAATTTATGATGAGCGCTGCCGCAAGCGCATTTATCACTGCGGGACTTCCATCTTCTGCTGCGGCAGAGGACCTCACACTTTGCTGGGCCGCTTGGGACCCCGCAAACGCGCTGATCGAGCTAAGCAAGGATTTCGAACAGCAATCAGGCCACAACATGAGCTTTGAATTCGTGCCATGGACCAGCTTTGCGGACCGGATGCTGAACGAACTGAACTCCGGTGGCCAGCTTTGCGACCTGATGATTGGTGACAGCCAGTGGATTGGTGGTGGCGCCGAGAACGGCCACTATGTCAAGTTGAACGACTTTTTCGATGCCAATGGCATTTCCATGGATGACTTTATTCCAGCGACGGTGACCGGCTATGCTGAATGGCCGAAGAACACCCCGAACTATTATGCGCTGCCTGCCTTTGGCGATGTTGTCGGCTGGACCTACCGCAAGGACTGGTTCGAACGCCCCGAGCTTCAGGCCGAATTCATGGAACAATATGGTCGGGCGCTCGACGTGCCTGCGTCGCTTGAAGAACTCAAGGATATCGCAACGTTCTTCCAAGGCCGCGATATTGACGGCACCACCGTCTATGGTGCGGCGATTTACACAGAGCGTGGGTCTGAGGGGATCACGATGGGCGTGACCAATGCCCTGTATAACTATGGGTTCCTCTACGAGAACCCCGATCAACTCTATGATCTGGAAGGTTTCGTGAATTCCGATGGCGCTGTCGCCGGTCTGGAGTTCTACAAGGAACTCTATGACACTGCGACACCTCCGGGCTCGTCAAACTGGTACATGGGCGAGAATATCGATGCCTACCGATCCGGCCAGGTCGCGATGCAGATGAACTTTGCCTTCATCTGGCCGGGTGTCGAGGCTGATGAAAACGTTGGCGGCGGCAAGTCGGGCTATTTCCCCAACCCCGCGGGTCCGGCAGGCCAGTTCGCACAACTTGGCGGACAGGGCATCTCGGTTGTGGCCTATTCTGAAAAGCAGGATGCCGCGCTGGAATATATCCAGTGGTTCGCGCAGCCTGAAGTGCAGGCAAAATGGTGGGAGCTTGGAGGCTATTCCGCACTAAAAGCGGTAGTCGAAGACCCTGACTTTGCAACCAGTCAGCCCTATGCGCAGACCTTCCTTGACAGTATGGCCATCGTAAAGGACTTCTGGGCTGAACCTGCCTATGCGGATCTGCTTCTGCCGATGCAGGAACGGATCCATAACTATGTGGTTGCCGGAGAAGGCACCGCAAAAGAGGCGCTTGACGGCTTGGTCAGTGACTGGATCGAAGTCTTTGAGGACGAAGGCAAGATATAAGCTCCTCCCTGTCACGGCGGCGCGTTCGACTGCCTGACGCAGATCTCCCGATCTATGAC
>CAYGMX010000420.1:0-3015 GCA_964351055.1 uncultured Loktanella sp.
CAATCGCACAGCCCACATCGCGCGTCACCTGCCGCAACTGATCTTCGGTCACGTTGATATTGAGGCCCGGTATTGCTTCGAGCTTGTCCAGCGTCCCGCCGGTATGCCCCAACCCACGCCCCGAGATCATAGGCACAAAGACACCGCAAGCGGCCAGGGTCGGCGCGAGGATCAAGGAAACACAATCACCCACTCCGCCGGTGGAATGTTTGTCCACCACCGGCCCGGGCAGATCCCATTGCAGCACATCGCCGCTGTCACGCATCCCTTGGGTCAGCGCCACGCGGCCTTCTGCGGTCAATCCGTTCAGCACGACAGCCATCGCAAAAGCACCAGCTTGCGCATCGCTGACAGCACCGGAGGCCAAGCCTTGCGCAAACCACGCGAGTTCCTCGGCGCTGGGGGTCTGCTTGCGCCGGACCTGTGCTATGATCGCGCGGGCGTCCACGTTCAGGCGCGGCTCATATAGTCTGCATCAAAGCTGCCGGGCAAGAGCGCGGCAACTGTTGTCTCCAAGGTCATGCCATCGAGGGTTGTCAGGGTCACAACAACATCACCACTGGCAAATTCCGCGATTTTCTGGCGGCACCCCCCACAGGGGCTGACGGGCTTGGGGCTATCGGCAATCACCGTTATTTCGGTAATCAAAGTGTCGCCCCCGGCCACCATCGCAGCAATGGCCCCCGCTTCGGCACAGGTGCCTTCGGGGTAGGCCACGTTTTCGACATTGCAGCCAATATAAACCTTGCCAGAGGCTGCTTTCAGCGCCGCCCCCACCTTGAAGTTGGAATAGGGCGCATGGGCGTTTTCACGCACGGCGCGGGCGCTGTCGATAAGGGACATGAGGGCCTCCATCTGATGTGTTTCGCCAGAGTGTGACGGGACGCGCGCCGATGCAAGAGCCTAGCAGGTTGTCGTGAAGGTTCCCGGCAGGGTGACTTCGAGCAATTCCAGATCGTCGGACGGGTCCGCATAAAGCGTCGCCATGTCAGGCGGTATCACGAAAGCATCGCCAGCGGCCAGTGCATAGGGGTCTTTCCCCTCGCCATGCAGCACCATTGTGCCTTCCATCACAAAGGTAAAGTGGATGTCGGCATCATGGCGCGCCCAGACAGGTGCCCCCTGCCCGCGCCGGATCACGTTGACGCCCGCAACCCCTTTTGTGTTGGTGGCAATCGTGGTGTCGCGCGCGACAAAGCCGGGCAAACGTGCCGGTTGCCAGTCAGCATTGGCCCCTTGGTTGAACACGAACCTCTGTCCCTGCCATTCGCGATCTGGGCGCAGATGCGGGGTTGGCAAGGTCATGTCATGATCAATCGCGGTCACGTGCTCGGCCGGCACCCCGATTTCGATCACCTCGATCCCGTCGGACGCTTCCAGAACACGGTGCCGGATTTCGGGCGGCTGGATGAAACAGTCACCCGCCGTCAGGCGGATCGGCGGACCCTGATCCTCGTAAACCACATCGACCCAGCCGCGATAACAAAAGATCAACTGGAACCCCACCTTGTGGAAATGCACCATATCGGGGACAGGGCCACCATCGGGAATCCGGATGTGGCTGGCGATGATCGACCCGCCCAGACGGCTGGGGATCAGATCGCGGTATTGCATGCCTGCACGACCGATCACCCAAGGGGCCAGATCGGCAAGACGGCGCACAACAAAAGCATGATCCGTTTCGGGCAAGATCAAAGGCGGGTTCAGCGGATGCACCTCGACCCGCGTGCCACCCGGCGAGGTCAGCACCGTTGCGCCGTCCGCAAAGCCCGGATCGTCTGTCAATATCCGCAAGTCGGGGTTTACCCCGACACCCTGCTGCAACCTGACCCGCAGCCCATGCCCCGCATAGACCGCCGCCGCAGGGTCATCAGCCGGATAGATCATTTCCAGCCGCATCCCCATCACCCCGCCGAAAAAGCCAAGGTCGGCGCGCAGGTCGGCTGTGGACAGGCAGACTTCAGCCCGTATTTCATGCAAATCATTCATGACCGTCACAGTGTCTTTGCCCCGAATTATTTGCAAGAGCCGACAAAGCATGATTAATGGCAGCCAGCACTTTCCCTGACGGAAGGAAAATGGTTTAATATTAAACCATATTGGAGAAACGCCATGTCAGACGACGCAAAAGCCAGCCTGAGACAGGCCGCACTGGATTATCACAAGTTCCCCAAACCTGGAAAACTCGAAATCCGCGCGACCAAGCCGATGGCCAATGGCCGCGATCTGGCACGTGCCTATTCCCCCGGCGTCGCCGAAGCCTGTCTTGAGATCAAGGCCAACCCCGATACCGCCCGCGACTATACCTCGCGCGGCAATCTGGTGGCTGTTGTCACCAACGGGTCCGCCGTTCTGGGTTTGGGCAATATCGGCGCGCTCGCCTCCAAGCCGGTCATGGAAGGCAAGGCGGTCCTGTTCAAGAAGTTCGCCAACATCGACTGTTTCGATATCGAATTGAACGAATCCGATCCGGTCAAGCTGGCCGAGATCGTCTGTGCATTGGAACCCACCTTCGGCGCAATCAACCTTGAAGACATCAAGGCGCCCGAATGTTTCATTGTGGAGAAGATCTGCAACGAACGGATGAATATCCCCGTCTTTCACGACGACCAGCACGGTACCGCCATTGTCGTGGGCGCAGCGGCCACCAACGCCCTGTTCGTGGCGGGCAAGCAATTCGAGGATATCAAGATCGTCAGCACCGGCGGGGGCGCGGCGGGCATCGCCTGCCTGAACATGCTGCTGAAACTGGGTGTAAGGCGCGAAAACGTCTATCTGTGCGATATCGAGGGCCTCGTCTATCAGGGCCGCGAAAAGGATATGACCCCGCAAAAGGCGGACTATGCCCAAGGCACGACGCCTGCGACGCTGGACGATGTGATCGCGGGTGCCGACCTGTTTCTGGGGCTGTCCGGCCCCGGTGTGCTGACCCCCGCCATGGTCAAGAAAATGGCCGACCGCCGGAGTATCTTTGCCCGTGCCAACCCCAACCCTGAACTCGACCCGGCGGCTGCC
>CAYGMX010000421.1:0-2995 GCA_964351055.1 uncultured Loktanella sp.
ATGATGCCAAGATTGCGGCATTGGCCGCAGCAGGCATGACCCGTGCCAGCATCGGTATTCAGGACTTCGCGCCCGACGTGCAAGAGGCCATCGGGCGCAAGCAGAGTTTCGACCAGACACGCGCCTGCGTCGACAGCTTGCGGGCTGCGGGCATCACCTCGCTTAACGCCGATCTGGTCTATGGGTTGCCATTCCAGACGCCTGAAAAGCTTGCCGATACCATCGCCAAGGTACGGTTGCTGGACCCTGACCGCATTGCCCTGTTTGGCTATGCCCATGTGCCGACATTTTCCAAGCGTCAAAAGCTGATCCCCGATGCGTCCCTTCCGGGCGAAGAGGCGCGCTATGGTCTGGCCCGCCAAGCCGCGCGCGCTTTTGTCGACGCCGGTTATCAGGCGATCGGGATCGACCATTTCGGCAAACCGCAGGATAGCCTGACACGTGCTGCCAATGCGGGGCACCTGCGGCGCAATTTCCAAGGCTATACCGACGACACCTGCCCCACGCTGCTCGGGATCGGGGCGTCTTCTATTTCGCAGTTTGCGCAGGGCTATGTCCAAAACGCCGCGGCCACCGCCGCCTATATCGGCCGGATCGAGGCAGGAACCCTTGCCGGGCATCGCGGCTATGAGTTGACCCCGGCCGACCGTTTGCGCGCGGACGCGATCAATATGCTGATGTGTGACTTCGAAATTGATCTGGAAAAGCTGGGCACCCATCAAGACGCCCACGAACTGGAACCGGTTCACGCAGAAATACTTGCGACTTTCGCAGACTATGTGCTGGCTTCGCAAAAGGGGCTGAGGATCACCGACGCCGGGCGTCCGCTGACACGGATTATTGCACAGCGTTATGACGGATTTAGTGAAATCGTGGCACAATACAGTCAGGCCTCGTGATCGACCTCATTGACCTGAGGCAGGATCACACCACTTAAGGTCCTGAAACCGAAAGGCCCGCCCGATGGACATGATTAACATCCTTTTTGCCCTTCTCAGCATCGCGCTGGGGTGTTTCGGCTGGCTCGCCCCGCGCTATACAATGGGCGCGCTGGATCTGTCGGCGGGGGGCACGACGATGGGCATGTCCGAAATCCGGGCCTCTGCTGGTGCGCTTTTTGTGGGCATGGGGGCTGGGGCGCTGCTGCTTGGTACGCCAGAGGCTTACCTGATGCTGGGCGCTTGCTGGTGCGGGGCTGCCATGGGCCGCTTAACGTCCTTGATCCTTGACGGGGCCTTTCAAAAGAAATGGGTCTATTTCGGCGTCGAAGCTGTCGTTGGACTGGCTGCGGTCTTGTTGAACCTTTAAATCGGACCATCCACAATCCTGAGGCCCTCGTCTGGAAACGGCCGCTGCAGTTTCAACGCCTCATCGACCGGTGCCGATAACCAATGACCGATGGCTTCGGGGCTGCGCAGAATGACCGGCATCGCCTTGGGGTGGATCGGCGCAACCAGCGCATTCGGTTCCACCGTCAGAAACGCGAAAAGGTCGTTTGTGGTCTCGCCTTCCTTCAGTTTGCGCACCGAGGTCCATTCGGTCCAGATACCGGCAAAGAACAGGACGGATTGCGGACCTGTCGGGGCGAACCAGACCGGTGCGGGAGGTTGCCCTTTTACAGTCTTATATTCCGAAAAGCTGGTGAACGGCACCACACAGCGATGCGACGGGCCAAGCCACCTGCGCCAATGTGGCGACGCGGTATTGCGGACATTGGTGACGCCCTTGTCGGTCTTCTTGCCCTTGAGGACAAATGCGGGCGACGGCATCCCCCAACGCATCATGCGCATCACGCGGCCTTCGGCCTCTTGGGTGATCACAGGTGCGGGATAATCGGGGTAGATGCCCGGCAATGCTGGGAGATTGCCCGTATTATCGCGCCAGAGCTTCACAAGATCGGTGATCGCGGCTTGGGAAGATGTCATGGAATATAGGTTGCACATCAGGCGAAATTGGCATGCCTGATTGGTGCAATCAATATCGCGCGACTTTGTTGTTCATACGAAAGCACCAGACCTTTACACAATGTGCGGCGAAAGCGCACGACAGTTAGCCATTGGCACCTCAGGCCAGCCGTCTGACCAAGACCAGGCTCAGCATTATTGCGATCAAGAGAAATCCCGCTGCTCCAATCCACGCAAGGGGCGTGGAGTACACTTCGGCGACGGCGCCGGCCAAAACCAGACCGACTGCGGCCCCCAACTGCTGGATCAGTGATCTCAGCGACAGCATGGTCGACCGATGACGGTCGTCGACGCAGCTATGTAGAATGCTGCTGGCCGGTGTTTCGCTGACACCAAGGATCACAGAATAGAGCACGAACACTGTC
Organism: uncultured Loktanella sp.; assembly: GCA_964351055.1. Taxonomy (GTDB): domain Bacteria; phylum Pseudomonadota; class Alphaproteobacteria; order Rhodobacterales; family Rhodobacteraceae; genus Yoonia. Next base: position 2,330 of record CAYGMX010000421.1, read on the forward strand.
ACAAAGCCGATGATGCCGCCCTGCAATGCCAATGCGATCTGAGCGCCTGCTAAGCAAGCAAAGGTCGCCGCCAGTGTTATGGCGTGCCGTCGTCTGAAGATCCGGCTGATGTGCTGGGACAGAGAAGCACCAAGAGCGATTGAGAAAAAATAAGTCGCTGTGACGATACCGATGACGGTGTTTGCGTAACCCTTATCCAACATAGGTTTTGCATGGGTAGGCCAGATCACCTCGACAGGGTTGGTGGCCATCAGAAAGAACGCCAAGGCCGCCAGAAGGATGGACAGTGTCGGGTGTTTCAGTGCCAAATGGCTGGCGTCCCTTATCACCCTGGGGACATTTGCGAAGCCGCTCTTGAGCGCAGTGACGTCCATCGGACGCGGTTCCTCGACGATGGCCAATACCGTGAAAACTAGCACGCCCAGCATCACACCAAAGCTTGCCACGTAGGACACATCATAGATGCTCAATCCAAAGCGTCCCGCGATTGGACCCAAGAAATCAGGCAGAAAACCTCCCACGACAGCACCAACGGCCAACCCTACAGCATTCGCCCACTGCGCTTTGGCCAGCGCGGGCTGGACATCCACGTTTGGTGCGGCAGCCTTGAAAGTTTCGACAAACCACGCATCGAGCGTACCCGACCGAAGCGCGCGCCCACACCCG
>CAYGMX010000422.1:0-2992 GCA_964351055.1 uncultured Loktanella sp.
CCGCCCTTGCGCGGTTGCGGGGCATCCGGCCCTGTGCTGTTGAAACGGATGCCCAAATGGTTTGGGCTATGCAGGCAGACGGGGCCTAGCGCCCTTTTTTCTTGACCGCCGACTTGATCATCTTGCCCAGCTTGCGATTGCGGTCCCGTGCTTGCGCAATGGTATCTGTCGCATGCTGGTTTTCACGCTTGAGCTTTTTGAACCGTTTGAGCCGTTCAGGGTCGATTTCCCCGCGCGCGATGGCGGCTTGGACTGCGCATCCCGGTTCGGTTTCGTGGTCGCAGTCGCGGAATTTACAGGTCAGGGCGAGTTCTGAAATCTCGGGGAAGGTGGCATCGATCCCGAAAGCCACCTCGGCCACGCCCAATCCCCGCATGCCGGGCGTATCGATGAGCCAGCCGCCGGTTTTCATCCGGTGCAGGGATCGCCCCGTTGTCGTGTGCCGCCCGCGTGCATCGTCTTCGCGGATGTCGCGGGTCAGCGCATTTCCCCCCGTCAACGCATTCGCAATCGTGGTTTTGCCAACGCCAGATGATCCTGCAAGGGCCACCGTTTGCCCCTTACCACACCAAGGTGCGAGCAGGGCAGGCACGTCGCCTGTCTTGGCATCGAGGGCGATGACTTCCAGGTTGCGCCCCAAAGCGCGGGCCTGATCGATATAGCTGTCAGGATCATCGCTTTGGTCGGCTTTGGTCAAGAGAATGACAGGGATGATCCCGGCATCATGGGCAAGCGCCAGATACCGTTCCAGCCGTGCCGGATTGAAGTCGTTGTTGCACGATGAGGTGATGAAAAGCGTATCAAGGTTTGCGGCGATCAGCTGCTTTTCGCCGGTGTGATACTCTGTCCCGCGCGTCAGTTCGGTCTGCCTGTCCAGAACGCGGATCAGGCGGTGCTGTTGTGGCGCGCAAAGGACCCAATCGCCGACGCCGACACCGGCCGTTGTCAGGCCGGGTTCCAGCGTGAGTTCCAGCGGTCCGTCTTCGGAAATACCCACAACGCGGTCGCGGTGTACGGTTGCGATGCGGGCAGGGGTCAGGGTTTCAAGCTCTTCAATTTCAAGCTGGGACATATAATAGGGCGACCATCCAAGGTCGGCGCGGGTCAACTCTTTCAAAGGAGTGTCCTCGTCAAGGGCGTCAGGGAGGCTGATTGCATCGGACAATCAGCAAGGACCGGACGAGGGGACGGAAATCGCTTCAGCGCACCCGGGCCGGGAGTCTGTTCTTGACGACAATCATAAACATCCTCCTTTTCTGGATGTGGCTACGAACTTACCCTACTCCGCGAGATTGCTGCGCAATTTCACTGTGTCGGGCATCGCGTTTGCCTGCGACAAAACGTTTGGGTGAGAGGCTGACAACGACCCAAGCGGGGCTCGTTATGGCTGCTTCCTTCCGGACCTGACCAGGTTGGCGAGGCGCTCGCCCGCGCCAACCTCTCGACCTTTGATATAAGCCGACTGCCAAAGGTCTGCAAGGTGTCAGAATGTGATGCGGTATGTGTCAAAGCCGTCAATCCCTGCACCGATGTGCCGGATCGGGCCGCAGATGTGATCGCGGGCCAAGGGTGAACTTTGGAACGTGGCAGCGCTGTCCGCGACAGGAGTGAACCGCCATATGGGTTGCGTGTGCATGTCCAGTCCGTCAGTCTTGGCCAGATAGTCGATCAGGTACTCGCGGACCGATCTTGGCGAAACATAAAGGACGTCGCGGTTGTCGATTGCCGGAAAACCACCGCCACCCTTGCTGCGAAAGCGGGTTGTAGCCACGATAAATCTGTCCGTGTCCCGCACCGGAACCCCTTCAAAACGCAGATCGTTGATGCGCCTTGCAGCCGGATTGACCTCGTCGCCATACATCCCGAAGCGGGCGGGCTGTGTCAGATCAATCTCGTACCGCAGTCCGAAGATCGTGTCGCAGTTATAGCCGGGGTTCAGGGGGTCAAGTAATGGCTGGTCGCGACACCCCGCAGTGATCTGGCGGTAGTAAGAGGCGGATTGTTCCAGCCAGAGCCGGAGTTCCGCGCCCGTGCGATGCACAGCACAAACCGAATCGGCAAACGGAAAAATCGCTGTGGCGTCCCGCAAGGTGACAGGGCCGGGCGGGATATTGACATAAAAGCCGAAACCGCTGCGGCCTCCGAACCGGAAGGGCGAGGTTGCTGCGAGAACGGGCAGTCCGGCGGCGGGCGTCCCTGCCAAGGCGGCGCGCGCGACATCTTGCATCGCCAAAGCCAGAAGTTGCTGGCTGTTGTCAGGTTGCACCGTGGCAAAGAAGCTGGTGATCGGGACTGCCGTGCGCGTAATCGGCGCGCTGATCAGCGCGGTTGTTCTGGCATGGGCAGTACTGACCAGTTGGCGCAATTGCTGCCTCAGGGGGCTTTCGGGTATCTGAGGCTGAACGGCCGGTGCGAGCCTGACGCGATGGCGGGCGATGCGCCATTGCTGATCTTGCCACAAGAGGTCCAGATCGATCACGCCCAACGATCTGCCGCCAGACGCGGCCATGACGGCTGGTTTGCCGTGTAATGTGCCTGCGACGGGATCGATTTCGGGGGTTGCTGGCCGGTCAGGGTCAGGAAACGCTTCATGCGTGTGTCCGGTAAGGATCACGTCAACGCCATCGACCGCTGCCAGCGGCACTGCGGCATTTTCCATCAGGAATCTGTGCTTTGCCGCACCAATGCCTGAATGGCAAAGTGCGATCACAAGATCGGCTCCGGCCTGCCGCATCTGTGGCACGATGCGATTTGCCACCGTGATGATATCATCGGCAAAGACCATTCTGTTGCCGGTCGCATCGACACAATCCGCGATCACGGGCGGTGCAAAACCTGTGATGCCGATGGTGATGTCGCGGTTCTGTCCATCGGCGCAACGGACCTGCCGCGTCAGGAGTACATAGGGCTGCCAGAACGCTGCCGTGTCGATGGTTGCAAGATTGGCGCTGACCACGCAAAAATCCCGCCTGCGCAGTGCATTGCGCAGGAC
>CAYGMX010000423.1:0-2991 GCA_964351055.1 uncultured Loktanella sp.
GGATGTCCATCCTGAAGGTGCGCACATTTCTGGAGCACCGTGCGCATGAAACGGTCCCCGGTCGTACTGTCATCATCGAAGATCGCGGGCTTTTTGCCTTTCTGTTTTTGAACAACAACCTGCACTCTGTTCATCACGCACATCCACAGATTAGCTGGTACCGGCTTCCAGCCGTCTATCGCCAACGCCGCGAAGAATTCTTGCGCCGCAACCGCGCCTATCTTTATAAGTCCTACTGGTCGGTGTTTGCGCGGTATCTGTTCAAATCCAAGGATCCCGTGGCGCATCCATTGATGCCGCAACCGGTCCCTGTTCATACGTCGGGGCCGCTCCAAGAAAGCCGAACCTGATGCGCGCCAGCCTGCCGATGTACGACCGACCGGAACTGGCGCAGGCACATGCGGTTTATTGGGGGCTGATCCGCGACGAATTGAATGCGCAAGGGATCACTGCTGATCGCAACTTGACCGCAGACGGGCTTGGTCTTGATTTCTGGCGTTCTGCGGACCTTGTGTTGAGCCAGACTTGCGGATTGCCCTATCGCAAATGGTTGCATGAGGATGTATCGCTTGTCGGAACGCCTGATTTCGGGGTGGAAGGCTGCACAGCAGGATATTACCGCAGTGTGCTGGTCATCCACAGGGATGATCCCCGTACCAGTCTTGGCGCCTTTGATGGCGCGGTCTTGGCTATCAATGGCACTGACTCCCAATCCGGCTATGCTGCCTTTTTCAATCACACCGCAGACACGCCGCTGGCTCTGAAAAACCATGTGACCAGCGGGGCCCATATTGCTTCGGCGCAGGCCGTGGCGCGGGGGCAGGCGGACATCGCCGCGTTGGATGCTGTCAGCTGGCGCCTGATGCAACGCTGGGATCGCTTTGCCCGCGACCTTCGGGTGCTTGACTACACCAAGCCCACCCCGGGCTTGCCCTATATCTGCGCGCGTGGTGTCGATGCGGGGCAAGTGGCGCATGCTGTCAGGATCGCGATTGACACCATGCCGGACAAGGTCAGGGATGCGCTGGGCATTGTGGGCTTGGTTTCGATCCCGCAGGCGGACTACCTTGCTGTTCCGGTGCCGGCCGCGCTGACCTGAGGGTCGGCCCGTTTCTGCGTGTCCCAAAGATCTGACTTGCCGCGTCGCGTCCTGTTACGCGTCATGATCGGGCAGTGCACAAATGACTCGTCAAAGCCCAATCCGCTTATTAACCTTTCCAGACTGTACGCGACTTGATGTGCTGCGCGGTCACGGAGGAGACCCAGCAGCAACCAGCATCAAATCGGGGGGAGTACGTTGTCTGTGCGGTGAACCCTTCCGAAGGGACGCTGCATCTTTTGGGGATGAAAACACAATGAAAACGAAAATGATGGCTGCCGCTGTGGTGCTTTCAAGCTTTGGCGCAACCGGCGCACAGGCGCAATCGGGGGAATTGGTGCTTTATTGTTCGGTCGCCGAAGAATGGTGCCGCGTCATGGGCGAAGCATTTGAACGTGAAACCGGGATCTCTGTTTTGATGACCCGCAAGTCTTCTGGCGAAACCTAAGCCCAGATCAAGGCCGAAGAAGGCCAGCCGCGCGGTGACGTCTGGTGGGGCGGCACAGGCGATCCGCATTTGCAGGCGGCCCAAGAGGGGCTGACGGCCGAGTATCAGTCACCCATGCTGGCCGAATTGAACGACTGGGCTGTCAGCCAGGCCGAAACATCCGGGTACCGGACGGTCGGGATTTATGCAGGCGGGTTGGGCTTTGGCTATAACTCTGATCTTGTCACGGAAAATCCGCCAGCCTGCTGGGCTGACCTGCTTGATCCGGCTTACGAGGACGATGTGCAGGTTGCCAATCCGAATTCGTCGGGCACCGCCTATACCTTGCTTGCCACGATGGTGCAGTTGATGGGCGAAGAGGAAGCCTTTGCCTATCTGGCGCAGCTGCACAACAACATCAGCCAGTATACCCAGTCAGGCTCCGCGCCGATCCGCGCCGCCGCCACAGGCGAAACCGCGATTGGCATCGTGTTCATGCATGATGCTGTCGCCCAGACCGTGCAGGGTGCGCCGATCGTGACTGTCGCCCCTTGCGAAGGCACCGGTTACGAGGTCGGGTCGATGTCGCTGATCGCAGGCGGGCCAAACCCAGAGAACGCACGGATCTGGTATGACTGGGCGCTGAGCCCTGCCGCACAGGAACTGGGTGCCACGGCCAATAGTTTCCAAGTGCCATCCAATGCCAGTGCGGCAACACCGGATGCAGCGCCGAAACTGGCTGATATCAAGCTGATCGATTATGATTTCGCCCTTTACGGATCAAGCGAAGAACGGTCGCGACTGCTTGCCCGTTGGGATGCGGAAATCGGGTCTTTGCCGCAATAGGCAGAGCGGGTGTCGAAAGTAACTGGAAAAGTGAACCAAGCCGGAGCGATCTGGCTTGGTATGCTGCTTGCGGGCATGGCGGTCTTGCCATGGTACCGGCAGGATGGGTTCTTCTCCGGGGCCTCTGCTTTGATGCAAGGCTTGGGCGGCAAGACATGGCTCCTACCGGGGGTCTTGATTGCGATGGCGCTGTTAGCCCTGTCGTTTCAGCAGGGCTGGCGCAAGGGTCCAGCAGCGATGGCTTTGGTCATTGCGGGTATGGTCACGCTTGTCGCGCAAGGCTTTGCGATCCAGTTGAACGGCCCGATCTGGGAGGGTCTGGGCACGCTCTTTCCGGCAGCCTTGGCAGGGCAGTCTGGCCTTGGCTGGGGCGGCTTTGTTTCGGGACTTGCATTACTTGGCCTGTTGTCTGAACTGATAGCCGCGCGCGGGTTCTGTCGGGGCGAAAGGTTTGCCTCCGGCTCTGTCGTGATTATCGTAGCGCTGCTGGCGCTCTTTGTCTTTTTCCCGATCCTCAAGCTGGGCAGTGCGGCATTCATAGGGCCGGACGGCTTTGCCGCTGCCCAGTTCGTCGAGCGTTTGACCGCGCCGGAACTTTGGCGGCTGAACTGTTTTCAAG
>CAYGMX010000424.1:0-2981 GCA_964351055.1 uncultured Loktanella sp.
AGAACGTGCCGTAGAGCTGTTCCTTGGTGAATATTACCGGACCACTGAACCCGGTCTTAACTTTGCGCCATGGCCTGTCATCACACGCGAAGTGCTGGGTGTCTCGACAGAACGCAACATCGACGTCGGCGTTGGCCGTTCGGATTCCGAAGCAGGTCTGATGCTGACTGGCGATGAAAACATCGTGGACATCGAATTTCAGGTTGTCTGGAACATCATCGACCCGCAGCAGTATCTGTTCAACCTCGCCGATCCCCCTCAGACGATTGCCGCCGTGTCAGAATCCGCGATGCGGGAAATTATCTCGCAATCAGAACTTGCGCCGATCCTGAACCGTGACCGTGGCCTGATTGCCGACACGTTGCAGATGGCGATCCAGTCGACCCTGGACAGCTACGACTCCGGTGTGAACGTTATTCGTGTCAACTTTGACCGTGCCGACCCGCCAGAGCCTGTCATCGCATCGTTCCGGGCAGTACAGGACGCCCGTCAGGAACGTGACAGGGTGCAAAACGTGGCTGACGCCTATGCCAACCAGGTTGTTGCCGAGGCCCGCGGTCAAGCCGCACAGGTTTTGGAGCAGGCCGAAGGTTACCGTGCACGCGTCGTGAACGAAGCCGAAGGTGAAGCGAGCCGTTTCCTTGCGATTCTGGGAGAGTATGAACAGGCACCAGAGGTGACGCGCCAGCGGATTTTCCTCGAAACCATGGAAGGGGTGCTTGGCGGACTTGACATCATCATTCTGGACGAAGGTGGGGAGGGCAGTCAGAATATCGTGCCCTATCTGCCGCTGAATGAAATCCGTCGCAACCCGACAGGAGTAACGAACTAATGCGGAAAACAGCATTCCTATTACCCGCCCTCGCAGTCGTTGTGATTGCTGCGATGTCTTCGGTCTTTATTGTCGATGAACGTGAAAAAGCGCTTGTCTTGCAGTTCGGCCAGATCGTCAAAGTGCAGGAAGAACCTGGACTTGGCTTCAAGATCCCGATCATTCAGGAAGTGGTGCGTTATGATGACCGTATCCTGAGCCGCGATCTTGATCCGATCGAAGTCACGCCTTCGGATGACCGGCGTCTTGTTGTTGATGCCTTTGCGCGCTACCGGATTGCCGATGTCGAACGGTTCCGGCGTGCTGTCGGTGTCGGCGGTGAGGCTGACGCGGCTCGCCGTCTGGACAGTATCTTGCGCGCCCAAACCCGTCAGGTGCTTGGTTCGGTGTCGTCCAACGATATTCTGTCAACCGACCGTGCTGGTCTGATGCTGCGGATCCGGAACAATGCGATTGCCGAAGCCGAAGCCTTGGGCTTGCAGGTGATCGACGTCCGGCTGAAGCGGACCGACCTGCCGCAGTCCAACCTCAACGCGACCTACGAGCGGATGAAGGCAGAACGCGAACGGGAAGCGGCCGATGAAATCGCCCGCGGTAACGAGGCCGCGCAACGTATTCGCGCCGCCGCCGACCGTACCGTGATCGAACTGGTGTCCGAGGCAGAGCGCGAAAGCCAGATCATTCAGGGTGAGGCAGACGCCCGCCGGAACGAGATTTTCGCAAGCGCATTCGGTGCCGATCCGGAGTTCTTCAACTTCTACCGGTCCATGACGGCCTACACGCGTGCGCTGACCTCGGGTAATTCCTCGATGGTGATGTCGCCCGACAGTGACTTTTTCAACTATCTGAAGTCTGCGAACGGGGCGCGTTCTGAATAACGCCTTTGCATTCAATCCATTAGAGGGGCCTGCCGAAAAGCAGGCCCCTTTTTTGTGGCTGATTGTTACACGCAAAATCACGCCCAAGTGACAAATCCGCATATAGGTTTGCGTTGCACTCTGCGCGCCCTACATAGATCATCATGAAAAGCAGGGGCTGAACGGTGTGCCCCGGGTCCAAGACAAAGGAGACTTGTACTGTGAAAACCAAAGCAATCGCAATTCAGCAAGACCAACGGCCTGGCGGCGGTTTGCTGATGGCATTCATCACAACACTGGCTGTGGCCTTCGCGCTGGTCCTTGCGCAAGTGACACTGGCAAACGCACAGGCCCGTCCGACCACATTTGCCGATATGGCGGAGCGGATCAGCCCATCGGTGGTGAACATCACCACCAGCACGACCGTTGCGGGCCGCACCGGCCCACAGGGTCTTGTGCCTGACGGATCACCGTTTGAGGATTTCTTCAATGACCTTGATCGTGGCCCCGGCGATGGGACACGCCGCTCTTCGGCGTTGGGATCGGGCTTTGTCATTTCTGAAGATGGCTACATTGTCACCAATAACCACGTTATCGAGGGCGCAGATGAAATCCTGATCGAGTTTTTTCCTGGTGGTGAACCCGGCGTGCCTGCGGAATTGATCGGCACCGACCCGAACACGGATATCGCTGTTCTGAAGGTCGATCTTGAAGGCCTGCCTTTTGTGGAATTCGGCGACAGCAATGGCCCCGGATCCCGCGTGGGCGACTGGGTGATGGCCATGGGGAACCCGCTGGGCCAGGGTTTCTCGGTGTCGGCGGGGATCGTTTCGGCGCGCAACCGTGCGCTGTCGGGCACCTATGACGATTACATCCAGACGGATGCTGCGATCAACCGCGGCAACTCTGGCGGACCGCTGTTCAACATGGAGGGCGAAGTGATCGGGGTGAACACCGCCATCCTGTCGCCAAACGGCGGGTCGATCGGGATTGGCTTTGCCATGTCCTCGGCGGTTGTGACCAATGTGGTTGACCAGTTGATCGAGTTCGGCGAAACGCGCCGTGGCTGGCTGGGTGTCCGCATTCAGGATGTCGCTCCCGATATGGTGGATGCGATCGAAGGGCTTGATGTCGCGCGCGGCGCACTGGTGACCGATGTGCCCCCTGGCCCGGCAGAGAACGCGGGCATGCTGGCCGGTGACGTCATCCTTGATTTCGATGGTATTGCAATCGAGGACACCCGCGAACTGGTGCGTATCGTCGGGAACTCTCCGGTTGGCAAAGAAGCCCCC
>CAYGMX010000425.1:0-2981 GCA_964351055.1 uncultured Loktanella sp.
AGCCATGTCCAATTCAGGGCAAGCAGGCATTGAATCCGGTCCCGATTTCATTCAGTTTGCGCGCAAGCAGTTTTGCAGAAGGGTCATGCGATGAACGAGACTGAGAAACCGGCATACAAGCGCGTGATGCTCAAGATCTCGGGAGAGGCATTGATGGGCGACACCGCTTTCGGACTGCACCCACCCACGGTCCAGCGCATTGCACGCGAGGTCAAATCCGTCCACGATCTGGATGTTGAAATCTGCATGGTAATCGGGGGCGGGAATATCTTTCGGGGCCTGCAAGGCTCTGCGCAAGGCATGGAACGGACCACGGCCGATTATATGGGTATGATCGCCACGGTGATGAATGCGCTGGCGATGCAGTCCGCGCTCGAGGAATTGGGTATCCACACCCGTGTCATTTCGGCAATCACGATGAATGAAGTCGCCGAGCCCTACATCCGCCGCCGTGCCGTGCGCCATCTGGAGAAGAAGCGGGTTTGTATCTTTGCCGCCGGGACGGGCAACCCCTATTTCACAACCGACACCGCCGCCACGCTGCGCGCCAACGAGATGGCCTGCGAAGCGATTTTCAAAGGCACAAAGGTGGATGGTGTCTATGACAAGGACCCCGCCAAACATGCCGATGCTGTCCGCTATGACGAAGTGAGTTATGACGAGGTGCTGCAAAAGCATCTGGGCGTGATGGATGCCAGTGCGATTGCGCTTGCACGGGACAATCACCTGCCGATCATCGTTTTCTCGCTTGATGAACCGGGTGGTTTTCGGGGTATTCTGGCGGGCGAAGGGACTTATACGATTGTCAGGGATTAAGCGGAGCGGCTGCGCCGCAATCCTATTTTTTGGATGAGGGGCGCTGCCCCTCAAACACCCCGAGGTATTTTCGAACAAAAGAAGCATATTGCACATTATCTGCACAAAAGCGCCGCATTTGGCTGACTATACAAGCCCAACTCTTTGGCCTAAAACGATGAAAATTGGGGCAAACGCCTGCCGAGGAAGAGCAAAGAAGATATGTCTGACGATTTTGAACTTGATACCGATGATCTTGCGCGCCGTATGAACGGGGCAATCGCGAACCTGCGCACGGAACTGGCCTCTTTACGGACCGGACGCGCCTCTGGTTCCATGCTGGAGCCGATCATGGTGGATGCCTACGGGTCCATGACGCCGATCAATCAGGTCGGCACCGTCAACGTGCCGGAGCCGCGGATGGTGACGATCAACGTCTGGGACAAGGGGCTGGTTGGCAAGGTTGAAAAAGCCATTCGCGAGAGCGGGTTGGGGATCAATCCGCAACTCAACGGCACGATTATCATGCTGCCCATTCCGGAACTCAACGAAGAGCGCCGCAGGGAATTAACCAAGGTGGCCGGACATTACGCCGAGAGCGCGCGGGTGTCGGTGCGCAACCTGCGCCGTGATGGCATGGACCAGATCAAGAAGGCCAAGGCGGACGGTCTGTCCGAGGATGACCAGAAGTTCTGGGAGGCGGCCGTTCAGGAGATCACCGACGCCCATATCAAGATTGTGGACGAAACGGTCGAAACGAAACAAGCAGAGATCATGCAGGTCTGATCCACCCCGCCACTCAAGCAGGAAAGGGCGACAATGCCCAAAAACGCCGACGCAAAGACAGCTCCTGCCCATGTGGCAATTATCATGGATGGCAACGGACGATGGGCGCAGCAGCGCGGCCGCCCGCGCCTTTTCGGCCACCATGCCGGCGCCAAGCGCGTGCGCGACATTCTCAAGGCCTGTCCTGAACTGGGTGTAAAATACCTGACGCTCTTTGCCTTTTCGACCGAGAACTGGAAACGCACACAGGCCGAAGTATCGGGATTGATGGGTTTGTTCCGCAAGTATCTCGAACGCGAGGCGAACGCCCTTTTTGAAAGCGGCGTCTGTGTCCGCTTTATCGGTGACCGGATCCGCCTTGATGACAAGCTTGTCACGCTGATGGATGAACTGGAACTGCGGACAGCGGATAATACCCGCGTGCATCTGACGGTTGCCTTGAATTACGGCGGTCGTGATGAGGTTACGCGGGCGGCAAAACGTCTGGCCTTTGAGGTTGAGCAGGGCCGTTTGACCCACAAAGACGTTGATGCAGAAACACTGGCGCGGTTCCTTGACACCCATGTCCTGCCTGATCCTGATCTGGTGATCCGGACCAGCGGCGAGGCGCGGATTTCGAACTTCCTGCTGTGGCAGTCTGCCTACGCCGAGTACGAGTTTGTCGATACGCTCTGGCCAGATTTTACGGCTGCCGAATTTGCTAAAGTCCTGAAGTCCTATGGGACGCGCGACCGCCGGTATGGCGCGATACGGGCCTAGCGATGTCGGCGCCAGCCCCGCCACCCGCAAAATGGGACGATCTTTCTGTCCGTCTGATGTCGAGCGCGGCAATGGTTGTTGTCGGGGCTGCGGGGGTCATTCTTGGCGGTATCTGGTTTCAGATGCTGGTCGTCTTTGTGACGGCTGTGATGGTGTGGGAATTGTGGATGATGATCCGCCCCAAGGAACCCACCAAAGGCATGTTGCTGGCGGCATTGGTCGCCTCTGTATTGTCGGGCCAACTGGTTGATAGCACGCTTTGGGGGATGCTGTTGTTCCTGATCGTACCTGTGATCGGGGCCACGCAGCTTAAGACGGAAACAAAGACCTTCTTTATCTTCGCGCTCGGCATCCAGCTTGCGGGTTGGGGATTGGTGCATTTCCGGATGGATTACGGGTTTACGTGGATCTTATGGCTGATGTCAGTTGTCATTGTGACGGATATCTTCGGCTATTTTGCAGGCAAGGCCTTTGGCGGGCCGAAGTTCTGGCCCAGGATCAGCCCCAAAAAGACATGGAGTGGAACCGTTGCAGGATGGGTCGGCGCGGCGATAGTCGGGTACATCTTTACGTTTTTCACGCAGGCGGGGCTTTGGATCATTGTGATTTCGATGGTGTTGAGCTTTGCAGGCCAGATGGGT
>CAYGMX010000426.1:0-2972 GCA_964351055.1 uncultured Loktanella sp.
GCAAGGAAGCCCCCGTTGTGGTGCTCCGCAATGGCGAGATGACCGACCTTATCGTGATCCTCGGTCGTCGTGAAACTTCCGAAGCCGTGGCTTTCCCTGCATCGACCGAACCGGAAAACCCTGAGCAGGCCGAGATTTTGGGGCTGACACTGTCCGAAATCACACCGGAACTGACGGATCAATTCTCGCTCACGGTCGAGCAGGGTCTGGTCATTACTGCGATCAATCCGGACTCCGAAGCTGCATCCAAGGGACTGCTTGAGGGTGACGTGATCACTGAAGCCGGTCAGGAAGCCATTGTGACCGTTGCCGATCTGGAGGCGCGGATCGAAGCGGCAACAGAGGCCGGGCGCAAGTCGCTCCTGCTTCTTGTGCGGCGCGGCGGCGATCCCCGCTTTGTGGCGCTGGTGCTGGAAGAATAACGCATGCGATACGTTGAAAATAAAAGGCGGTCCCACGGGGCCGCCTTTTGTGCTTTTACTGGTCGTTCTGCGGCAATCCGTCAGCGATGTCATAGTAATCGCCTTTGTCCGCGACAAAGATGTGCAGCGTAAGCTTGGTCTGGGTGGGGGTGTCAAATGCCCCCATCGCCACAGCGGTCCAGTCATGGAAAACCGGATCCCAGAACAGCGTTGATCCGCATGTCCCGCAAAACCCGCGCCGGACTTTCTCCGACGATTGATACCAGACGACATGCGCCATTCCCGTGACGTCAAGTGCTTCGCGTGGCAGATCGACAGATGCCCCGAAATGGCCGGTCTGTTTGCGGCAGGCAGTGCAATGGCAGGCATTTGGCGCGGCAAGCGGGCCGCTTACCTTAAACGTGACGGCCCCGCAAAGGCAGCTTCCTGTATGGGTCATGCGGACACCTTAGGCAGGCACTGCGCGTTTGCGCTGGCGTGCGTTGACCGCGAGCAAACCGATGACAACCGCAGTTGCGCCCAGATGCACCCAAAGCGGGGCAGGCCAAAGACAGGCGGCACCGGCCACACCTGCGACCACCCGCAAGGCAGGGTTCAGCGGCGCCTCCATGCAGCCTTGCAGTGCACCTGCCAACCCATAGATGCCGACCACGCCAAAGGCGAAGATGACGATCATCACGGGCCAGTCGCCCGACAGAAAGGGCGTATAGGCCATCATCAGCGGCACGATATAAAGCCCCTTGGCAAGCTTCCAACTGGCAAAGCCGGTGGCCATGGCAGGCGCTTTGGCAATGGCTGCCGCAGTAAACGCCGCCAAAGCAACGGGCGGTGTGACATTGCTGTCCTGACTAAGCCAGAAGATGATCATATGCGCCGAGAGTATCGCCGCGACCGTCACATCCTGCGGGACCACAAGATCGCGCAAGGGTGCCGCAATTTCCAGAGGTAGGGCACGAATGATCGTTGTGGCATGATCCACGCTAAGCGGGCCGGCCAGAGCCGATGGATCGGGTACACCGAACATCAAGATCGCATTGGCCGCATCCCCCAAGGTGCCCGCCACCATGGCGTCAATCACAAAGCGGTCCGCGATCATGCCTGCAAGGGCAGGAGCCGACAATGTGGCCAGCACAATATAGGCGGCAGTGACCGGCAGACCCATGCCCAGCACAAGACTTGCCAAAGCAACCATGACTATGGCGATCAGCAGATTGCCACCGGCCCAGTCCGCAATCATCAGGCTGAAGGTATTGCCGATGCCCGCGGTCGCAATGACGTTGACCACAAGGCCAACTGCACACAGCAGCACAGCCGTCATGATCATCCCCTTGGTGCCCATCACCAAGGCCTCGAACACGGCACGCGGGCCCATCGGGTTCTGCGTCAACCAGCTAGAGGCAATGACAGCCAGAATGCCAAAAACGGCGGCGTAGGCGGGTGTGAAGCCGGAAACGAGCATCCCGATCAATGCGCTGATGGGAAGGACAAAGCTGGCACCGCCTTTGAGGAACGCGGATCTCACGGTTTCACCGTCATTCTCCATCGGTTGCAGGTTCAGACGGCGCGCCTCGATCCGGACGAAAAAGGCCACGGAGAGGAAATAGAGCAATGCAGGCAAGGCCGCGACGGCGACAATGGTTTCGTAGGGAATTTGGGTGAAACTGGCCATTACAAAGGCTCCGGCGCCCATAATCGGCGGCATCAACTGCCCGCCTGTCGAAGAGGCGGCCTCTACCCCGCCCGCGAATTTGGGTGGAAAGCCCGCCTTTTTCATCAAAGGGATGGTGATGACGCCGGTCGATGCCGTGTTCGCCACCGCCGATCCGGAAATCGTGCCTGTCAGGCCAGAGGCGATCACAGCTACAATGCCGGGCCCTCCGACCAGTCGCCCTGCGATGGCGCGGGCGATGTTGATGACAAAGTCCCCCGCACCCGAGCGCAGCAGAAAAGCGCCAAAAATGATAAAGAGGAACACGAAAGTCGATGAAATCCGCGCAATCGTCCCGAACATGGCGTCATCGCCAAATATGGAACGAAAGGCGATGGATTCCCAACTTAACCCCGGAAACGAGAAAACACCGCCAACCATCTGGCCCCACCAGCCGATATAGGTCAGTGCGATGATGATCAGGCCGGGAATAATCCATCCCGTCAAACGGCGGGTCAATTCAATGGCGCCAATGATGCAGATGATCGCCGCAACCCAGTCGAGTGCCGAAAACTTGACGCCGCGGTCGTAGATGCCCTGCTCTGCGAAGGGCATGTAGATGGCAGCAATGGCGACCAAAACGCCGAAGGTCAGATCAAAGGCCAGCATCGGTCTGCTGCGCGCCTTGCCCTTGATCATCGGATGAAGAACCGCCGCAAGGAACGCAAAACCGGCAAAGTGGTAGGCGTTGCGCTGGAACTCGGAAATCACCAGATCGAAGGCCACGTAGATATGGCCGACCGCGATCAGGAAACACAGGGTTGCCAGCGCTATATTGGGCAATCCGGTAAAGCTGCGCTGGACGATTTCCGCCGTGGGGGTTTCATCGGACATCTTGGTCC
>CAYGMX010000427.1:0-2968 GCA_964351055.1 uncultured Loktanella sp.
GATATGAGAACAAAGTGGCAACAGAACATTAAAGGAACATCACATGGCCGAGGAAATCAAATCAGTGATCGCACGCTCTCGTGACACGCTTCTTGCTGACGCCTTGGGCGTTGTTGCTTTGATGGTCATGCTTATTGTCGGATTGGCCTTGCCCGGGTTGATCTGATTTGCCTGACGGTCATGGTCTGGTCCGTCACATTGCCCTGTCCCAAGAATGCAATGCGTGATGACCTGCCTGTCTGATGTCCCAAGCGGGGGTTTTGCCTCTCCCCACGGTAAATCGGGCCGGACCTGACCGTTCTTCCTGCCGCCGCCATCCTGTCCCGGATGCGCGGCGGTTTTTTTATCCGGTGGCCTGACGGTTTTGCAAGGCGTCCAGCACCGCATCAAAGGCCAGCATGATCGATGCGTGGCGGTTCTTGTAGTCTTTGGCCGGTTGCAGCACTTCAAGCCCGTCAAAGGGGGCAGCAGGCACGGGGCCGTCAGATTTCAGCATCGCGAACAAGGCATCCCGCCCGTCCTGCACCTGAGCGGGGGTCAACCCGACGATATTTGCACCGACAACAGCCGCCGCCGCCTGACCCAATGCACAGGCTTTCACATCCTGACCATAGTCGGTGATGACACCGTCCTTCAGCGCAAGATCGACCGTCACAGTCGATCCGCACAAGGGTGCGCGCCGCTTGGCGGTTGCGGTCGGGTTTGCAAGCCGCGCGGTTCTGGGCATGTCCGCAGCCAGCGCCAGAATCCGCGCCGAATAAAGCTTGATCATATCTGTTTCCGCTGACATCGCGTTGCCCTTTGCCGTACCGTTCCTTAGATAGTGCGCACAGCTCTGCTTGCAAAGGTTTTTGACATGTCCTTCGATCCGGCAACCCTTCGGTATAATGACGCAGGGCTGATCCCTGCCATTGCGCAGGATGCGACCTCTGGCGAGGTGCTGATGCTGGCATGGATGAATGCGCAAGCTGTGGCGCAGACCCTTGCAACAGGGCAAGTGACCTATTGGTCCCGCTCGCGGCAGGCATTCTGGGTCAAAGGGGCCACAAGCGGCCATACCCAAACGCTTGTGGATTTCCGCGTTGATTGCGACCGTGATTGCCTTCTGGTGACGGTCAACCAGACCGGTCCCGCATGCCACACGGGGCGGCGCAGTTGTTTTTACACTGCCGTACAGGAGGGGGCCGAGGTGGAATTGATGGCCCCAGTGCCGACGCCCTAATCAGCAAATCCGGTCATCTGCCTGATATCGGCAGGCGTGGCCCCTTCGTCCCGATACTTTGCCAAAGCCTTCGACTTGTCGATTTTGGCCAAACGCTTGCCCTGTTCATCCAGAACAAGGCCATGGTGGTGATAGACCGGGGTGGGATAGCCCAAGACCGTTTGCAGCAACACATGCAGAGGTGTCAGGGCCTGCAGGTCTGCGCCGCGCACAACATGGGTGATGGCCTGTGCCGCATCATCATGCACACAAGCCAGATGATACGACGGATCCCCTGTATCCTTGCGCAGCAACACCGGATCACCAATGGACAGGCAAAGAAGATCGGGTGCAACCTTCACCACTCCTGTACCTTGCACGCCAGTTTCTTCAAACTGCATCGGGCGGTTGATCTGCGACAGCGCCTTGCGCAGATCAAGCCTGAGCGCGTCACCGGCCTTGCGCGTCGCAAGCGGGCGCGAGCGGCATGTACCGGGGTAAACCAAACCGTCCGCGCCAAGGGTGGCCCCTGCCTTACTGATCTGCCGCCTTGTGCAGGAACACGGATAGATCAAGCCTTGGTCTGCAAGGCGGGTCAGGGCCTTTTGGTAAAGTCCATGCCGCTCTGACTGCCGGATGACGGGAACGGGCCATGCCAACCCCAGCCATGCCAGATCGGTATAAATTCCCGCCTCGAATTCCGGCCGCACGCGTGTGCTGTCGGTATCCTCGATCCGAAGAAGCGCAGTTCCGCCCGCCCGCGCCGCAACCTGCCAGACGGTCAGCGCGGAATAGGCGTGGCCCAGATGAAGCGGTCCGGTGGGCGAGGGTGCAAATCTTGTAATCACTGGCGGCGCAGGATGATCACGTCTGACCCCATCCCCACATCGTCCAGATGCGGACCGTGTTCGCGCAACACCACCTCTGCCTGTACCGCGCGGGTTACTGCAATGAGGGCATCCGCGTAGCTCTGGTCGGCAAGTGTTGGGTCATTGAACGACAGGGCCAAGAGACCGCCAGCCTGGAGTTTGGCAAGCAGGGGTGCCAGAATATCCGGCGGGGCGGCACCCAGACTGATCACGCCAACCGCAACGATCACATCATAAGCACCTGTTATAAAATTAAATTCTCCGGGAATTGAGGTCCAGGTCTGGCGGTAAATCCCGCGGGCCTGCGCCTTGTCCAGCATCTCTTGGGTGATGTCGGTGCCGTCAATGGTTGTAAAACCGGCCTGTTGTAAGGCCGCGCCACCGATCCCCGTTCCACAGCCGAAATCAAGGATGCGCGCGTCTGTCGGGGCCTTGCCGACCAAAGCGGACGCAAGCCGCGCAGGGGTGCGATACCCCCGCGATGTCACATCAGCATCGTAGGTATCGGCCCACTCTTTATAAAGCGCAATGGATTCCGACACCGGACGTGGTGTCCAGAGCGCGGGCTTCAGCACATCTTTTTTCGTGGTCATGCGGGCAGTCTAGAAGCAGGGGTCAGGCAGCGTCCAGTGCGATCTGGCCCAGCCATGCCTGCCAATCGGCCTTGGCCCTGTCTGTATAGGCTTTGTAGCGGTCCTTACGACCGCGCCGCCCGGATTTGACGCCATCCAGCGGCGGGAACAGCCCGAAATTCACGTTCATCGGCTGAAATGTCTTGGCCTCGGCCCCGCCGGTGATGTGCGTGACAAGCGCGCCCATCGCGGTTGTGTTTGGCACAGGTGCAAGGCTGTGCCCCGTCAGTTCAGCAACAGCCATGCGACCCGCCAAAAGCCCCATC
>CAYGMX010000428.1:0-2951 GCA_964351055.1 uncultured Loktanella sp.
CGGCAGCCTTTGCTTCGCTCAAGAGTTTGGCCGCGGGGACGACACGACTGACCAAGCCTGATCTTTCGGCTTCGGCGGCATCCATGAAACGACCGGTCAGGTGCATTTCCATCGCCTTTGACTTGCCGACAAAGCGCGTCAGCCGTTGTGTGCCACCCAAACCGGCGATCACGCCAAGGTTGATTTCAGGCTGGCCGAACTTGGCATTGTCGGCGGCAATGATAAAATCGCACATCATTGCAAGTTCACATCCCCCGCCCAGCGCATAACCTGCAACAGCCGCGATGATCGGCTTGCGGATGCGGTTGAAACGGTCGGTCTCGCTTTCGAAAAACCGCTGGGTGTACATTTCGACGAATGTCTTGTCGGCCATCTCGCTGACATCGGCGCCAGCGGCAAAAGCCTTTTCCGACCCTGTAATGATGATGCAGCGGACTTTGTCGCTCGCGTCTGCCTCTTCCAGCGCAGTGCATAATTCGCGCAGCAACACAGTGTTCAGCGCATTCATCGCGTCAGGCCGGTTTAGCGTGATGACGGCGATATAGTCGCTGATGTCCACAATGATCTTTTCAAATGCCATGCTGCCGTCCCTGTTGTCGCTGGTCAGAACCTAGTGCTTAGCAAAGCAGGCTAGCGGATCAAGCTATCTTTGGCATTGCGGACAAAAGAAGGATGATCTTCCAGACTGCACGATTCGGTTTATTTTTCTATCACACCCAAGGGTTACACAATCTGCGCCCTCACGGTCATACACCTGAAAAACATGCTGGAAGTAACCCAGTTCGCCATCGGACTGCCGGTAATCACGCAAAGAGGACCCGCCAGCCGCGATTGCCTCGGACAGCACATCACGGATGATCGGCACCAATCCGGCCAGCCGTTTGGCGCTGATCTGTCCGGCCTTGCGCTTGGGATTGATGCCCGCACGAAACAACACCTCGCTGACATAGATGTTGCCAAGCCCAGCCACGATGCGCTGATCCAGCAAGGCGGATTTGATCGGGGTGTTGCGCCCTTTGAGCCGTTCAACCAGATAGCCTTCATGAAAGGCATTGCCCAAAGGCTCTGGTCCCAGATCGCGGATCAGCCAGTGAGCGTCTTGGGATGCTGTCTCCAGCAGGTCCATCGCCCCGAAACGCCGTGCATCATTAAAGGTAATGCGCGCGCCACCCTGCATATGAAAGACGACATGATCATGCTTGGCCGGTGCAGGATGAGGATGGTGGAATTCACCAATCATCTGACCAGAGACCAGCATCCGCCCCGACATGCCCAAGTGGATCAAAAGGGTTTCCCCACTATCGAGATCGACAAGAATATATTTCGACCGCCGCCGCAGGCCCATCACCCGCTTGCCAGTCAGGCGGTCAGACATCCGCTCTGGAAACGGCCAGCGCAGATCGGGGCGGTTCACATCGGCACGCAGGATGATATCGCCGTACATGGCAGGGGTTATGCCTGCCTTTACGGTCTCAACTTCAGGCAGTTCGGGCATTTTTGGTCTTTCTCTAATGCGTCCTGCGTCGCGGTACGGATATCTGCAACACGGTGGCGACGACAGTCCCTGCTGCGGGCCTGCTACAAATTGGTCCAATTGTCATTCGCGTTTGGCAGCCTATAAGGTCTTGAAACACTGAAATAGGCAAGGCCGCATGACCGACAAGTCCGATACCACCACCCACTTCGGGTTCGAAACCGTCCGCGAAGACGAAAAGGCCGGACGCGTGCAAGGCGTGTTTTCTTCGGTCGCCAGCAAGTATGACATCATGAATGATGTGATGTCAGGCGGCATTCACCGCATCTGGAAAGACGCAATGATGGACTGGCTGGCGCCGCGGCCCGGCCAGCGGTTGTTGGATGTGGCCGGTGGGACCGGCGATATCTCGTTCCGCTTCCTGAAGCGGGCCGGTCGGGGGCATGCGACCGTTCTTGATATTACCGAACCGATGCTGGTCGAAGGCCGCAAAAGGGCCGAAGCTGCGCAAATGTCCGACAGCCTTGACTGGGTTGTGGGCGATGCGATGGCGCTGCCCTTCGAGGCAAATACCTTTGATGTCTACACCATCAGTTTCGGCATCCGGAACGTCACCCGCCCGCAAGAGGCGTTGAACGAGGCCTACCGCGTGCTGAAACCCGGTGGCCGTTTGATGGTGCTGGAGTTCAGCCAGTTGCCGAACCCCATGATGCAGGCCGCCTATGATGCCTATTCCTTTAATGTGATCCCGCGTATGGGCCAATTGATCGCGGGTGATCGCGACAGCTACCAGTACCTTGTTGAATCCATTCGCAAGTTTCCGGATCAGGACACATTCCTCGGCATGGTGCGCGCGGCCGGTTTCGGCAATGCAAAATATCGCAACCTGACAATGGGCGTGGCGGCATTACATTCGGGGTGGAAACTCTAAAGTGCGTGGCCCTCACAACATCATTCGCCTGATCCGCACAGGTGCCACCTTTGAACGCACGGGCGCGATGAAGGTCGTGTTGGATGCCTTTGACGCGGGCCCCTTGTTGCGGATCACGTTCCGGACCCTGGTTTGGCCTTTTCAATGGCTGGGTTACAAAGGCGATGTGAGCACCCCGCCTGCGGTGCGCGCCCTGACCGCATTGGGCCCTGCTTACATCAAATTCGGGCAAATTCTTTCGACACGCCCTGACGTCGTCGGCGACGAAATGGCCGTGCAGTTGCGGGTGTTGCAGGACAAGCTGCCGCCTTTTTCAATGCGCGAAGCAAAAGAGGCGATCCAGAAGGAACTGGGGCAATCGTTCGACCAACTTTTCACCTCATTCTCAGAGCCCGTGGCCGCCGCATCGCTTGCACAAGTGCACAAAGCGCATCTGGCTGAGAATGGCGAGGCGGTCGCGGTCAAGATCCTGCGCCCCGGAATCGAGAAAGCCTTTCGCAAGGACATTGACGCCTTTTACTTTGCAGCCCGCGCGATCGAGTTTCT
>CAYGMX010000429.1:0-2934 GCA_964351055.1 uncultured Loktanella sp.
GCTGTCCCTGCTGCGGCAGAGCAACTGGCCGCGCGGATTTGATTTTGGAAAGGCTGTTGGCATGGACTTGGCCAATGCGGCCGCATCCCAAAAGACCGATTGATAGCATCTTGATTTCCTTTAAGATTTTGCTGCGGCAAGGCCGCGCAGGGCGGTGCGGGCTGCGGCTTGCAGGTCCGGTTCAACTTTCTTGAGAATTTGGATGCGGTCAAAGACCTCCTGATCCGCCGCCAATGCGGACCGGAGCGATTGGCCAAACATCAGGCGCAGTTCTGTGCCAATGTTGAATTTGCAGATTTTCGAGGTCCGCGCCAGCATTTGACGCTGCGCCAAAGGCACACCTGATCCGCCATGGATCACCAGCGGCACTTCGGTCAGGGCTTCGATGGCGCGAATGCGGGCCTCGTCCAGCCCGCCTTCGTGGTTTTGCTGCAAGTGGACGTTGCCCACAGAGATGGCCATTGCGTCCACACCGCTGTCGCGGGCAAATTGCGCGGCTTCTGCGGGGTCGGTGCCTTGAGAATGCTCGCCCTCGCTGTAACCGACAAACCCGATCTCGCCTTCGCAAGAGATCCCGGCGGCATGGGCCATTTCGGCGATCCGCGCCGTTTCATCGATGTTCTGCGCCAATGGCTTGCGCGATCCGTCATACATCAACGAGGTAAAGCCGCTATCAAGCGCCTCTTTGCATTCATCATAGGCATAGCCGTGATCAAGATGCGCCACGACCGGCACCGAGACAGAGGCCGCAAGTGTGCGGAACATCTTGCCCAGAACGGGCAGGGGCGTGTTGGCGCGGCAGGACGGGCCTGCTTGCAGGATCACGGGCAACCCTTCGGCCTCGGCCGCGTTGACATAGGCGCGCATGTCTTCCCAACCCAAGGTAACCAGACCACCAACCGCATAACCGCCGGTCAGGGCAGGTTGCAAAACGTCTTTGAGCGTTGCGAGGGTCATTTGAATTTTGCCACCATGTCAAGAATACCGGGAATGGTATGAAGCTGCGCTTTGTGGGTTTCCTGGAAGTTCTGCACCAGGGACCGCTGGCTTAAGCCGCCAAGGATGGTGAAGTAATACATCTCATAGCCGGGCAGGACGGCGCAGGGGTGATAGCCCTTGTCGATGCAGATCGTCGAACCATCAACAATGTGATAGGCATCACCCGGTTCGTTATCGACCCGCTGCAACATCTGAAGCCCCGAGCCATAGTTCGGCTTGAAGCGGAAGTTATAGGTTTCGTCGTGCCGTGTCTCGATGGGCAATTGATCGGTGTCATGCTTGTGGCTGGGAAAGCCCGACCAGCCACCCGCACCCACGGTAAAGAGTTCCGAAACCAGCAGGCGCCCTACGCGTCCATGCTGTTTCTGGCCAAGGATGTGCTTGATCTTGCGATGCGTCTTGGTGTCGTCAGAGCCGTATTGCACCTTGTCGATCTCGTCGGCGCGCACCGCGAAGGGTTCCAGCACATCGTCAAATTTGGCACCGGCGACAAAGATCTCAGCCGTGTCTGACAGGCAGGTCATGCGTGCCTCCATGCCCGTCGGCACATAGACACCCTCGGGTTCGCCGTCCCAAACATCCACACCGCGCCCGCCCAACTGTTTGGCGGTGAAACCGCCCACTGCCACATCAATCAGGCCGGTGGCAGGCGCAATGCAGGTTTCGTAGCCGGGCACCGCATAGCCAAAGCTTTCACCCTTCTTCAGCTTGACGATGTTGAAGTAGTTTAGCGGAACCAAGGGGTTATCCACATCGACGATGGGATTGTTCTGGTTGTCAAAAGGGGCGATATGCATGGAAATCCTTTCCGGTTCAGGCGGGCACGCTGGCACCGGGGTGAGCGGCCAGGAAGGCCTCGAGCGCGGCTGTATCCGGCATCGCCGGTGCGCAGCCCGGTTTTGCCACAACAATGGCTGCGCAGGCAGAGCCGCGCATCACCGCATCATGCACGCTATATCCTTTGGCCAGACTGGCCACAAAGCCGGCCATAAAACTGTCACCAGCGCCGGTGGGTTTCAGCGCATCCACTTTGTAGATGCCCGATTTCGTTTCGTGACCACCCGTAAAGGTGATGGCACCCAGATGCCCTTGTTTATAGACCACCATGCTGGCCGAGGTTTGCGCAAGCGCCCGTGCCTTTGCGAGCCCCTTGTCGATGCCGCCGGCCATAAAGCCGAATTCCTCGTCATTGGCCACGATGATATCCGACATCTCTCCGGCCTTGGAGAGAACCTCTTCGGCAACTTGCGGCGAAGGCCAGCTATAGGGGCGGTAATCCACATCAAAGATCACAGGCAGGCCCGCAGCCTTAGCCAGTTCGAACCCGCGAAACGCCGCACTGCGCGACGGTTCCGCCGCAAAGACGGTGCCTGCGGTAATCAACGCGCCGTATTGGCTGAAATCAACGGCTTCGACGTCTGCGATGCTCATCTGGAAATCCGCCGCACCGTTGCGATAGATCACCGAATTATGGTCCTGAACCCGCGTTTCATAAAGTGCCAGCGAATTGCGGAACTCGCCTGCGATGGGTTTGACGTGGGTTGCGTCGACGCCGTAGTGCGCCAGTTGTCCGGTGCAATATTGGCCAATAGCATCATCGGACACACGGGTGACAAGGGCGGCCTGCATCCCCAATTTCACCAATCCAGCCGCGATATTGGCCGATGATCCGCCCATGGCGACCATCATAGAGCTTGCGTCCTTGATCGCTGTTCCGGCGGGTTCGGGCGACAAATCCATGCCAACGCGCCCGATCACCAGAAACTTCTTTTTCTGAATGCCTTTCAGAACGTCCATCAGACGCCCTTTCGCTGTTTGGCGCGGCTGGCTTCGATCTCAAGATGCTTTTCACGGACTTTGGGGTGGTCGGTGACATGGGGGGTGCCGACCTCCCACCATGTGTGACCTTCGGTGGTCCAGCCTTCATAGGCGTCG
>CAYGMX010000430.1:0-2927 GCA_964351055.1 uncultured Loktanella sp.
CCTCTGTTGTGGCGCCGGGTCTGGTGCAACTGGGCATCCCGATGCTGACCGCACATTTCTTTGTGTTCTACTTTGCAGTTGTCTCGGCGATCACGCCTCCCGTGGCGCTGGCCAGTTACGCGGCGGCGGGGATATCGGGAGCCAATCCGATGGCGACCTCGGTGGCCTCGTTCAAGATCGGCATCTCGGCCTTTATCGTGCCGTTCATGTTCTTCTACAATGGTGCCATCCTGATGGACGGTACATGGATGGAAGTGATCCGTGCCGGTGCAACAGCGGTCTTCGGCGTCTTCTTGCTGTCCTCCGGCGTGCAAGGCTGGTGGGTGGGCGATCGCGCCGCATGGCCGATCCGGATTGGCCTGATGTTTGTGGCACTGTGCATGATTGCGGGCGGCCTGCTGACCGACCTGATCGGCATCGGCGGGGCGGCGGTACTTTACTTTGTTGCGCGACTGGGGCGGCCCAAAGGCGCGCCAGCACCCGACAGTCAGACCAGTTGATAAAAAAGGGGGTGTCGCACAAGCGATGCCCCCTCTTGCACGGGATTTCCTTTTGTTGGCTGACCGTCCCTTTAAACTGGTCAATGTCCCCCTATCTGGTGTGGAAAGAGCCGACACAAACGGGGGACATTACCAAGGTTTTGGCGCACGATAACGCGCGGTAAGCGCGACTGCGCGCTATTGATATCAATCATTTTTTTGCACATTGGCAGAGCGGTCCGTGGCGTGGACATGGCCTATTACACTCCTAGAAAAAATGCGCTATCCCCCGAACACAATGTCCAAAGTTGACCCAAAGTCAGGAACGATGCCTTGTTTGAACTCGCCACCTACGACCTGTTTGTCCTGTCCGCCGGTGCCATGGCATTCGGTCTTTATCTGTTGATCAAGGGCGGAGACTGGACAGTCGATGCTGCTGTGTTTGTGGCCGAACGTACAGGGCTTTCGCCGCTTTTTATCGGGGCAACAATCGTGTCTTTCGGCACCTCTGTGCCAGAGTTGTTTACTTCGGTAAACGCCAATATCTCGGGGTACCCCGGCATTGCGCTTGGCAATATTCTGGGGTCGAATGTGGCCAATATCCTGCTGGTGCTTGGGGCGACAGCTTTTATTTTTTCGGTGACGGCCCGTCCGAAGGACCTGCTCAAGGACCTTGGGATGATGCTGCTGGCAACCGCAATCCTTGTCTATGGCATGCTGTCGGGGAGCTTTGGGCAGGTCTTTGGCCTGATCATGTTCGCCATTCTGGCCAGCTTTGTCTTCTACCAGTTCAAGACCGACAGTATTACCATCGAAGAGGATGACGACGACAGCACCGCCGCCATCACAACGATGAAAGGCGCGGTCATCGTGCTGCTGGCGGGTCTTGCAGCGCTTGCTGTCGGGTCGGAGCTTTTGGTGAAAGGGGCTGTGCAAACAGGGACCGCCATTGGCGTCCCCGAAGCCGTGATCGGCATGACGGTCGTTGCCTTCGGCACGTCCCTGCCAGAGCTTTCCACATGTATCGCTGCTGCGCGCAAACAGTCGGTGGGGCTCATCCTTGGCAATATCATCGGATCGAACACCTTTAATATCCTGTCCATCGTCGCCCTGACTGCGGTCATCAAGCCGCTTGATGTTGATCCGGTGCTGCTTGGCATGGAAATGTGGGGCACGGTGGCAGTTGCCGTGCTGTTTACGATCTGGATGCTGACCGTGGGCCGCCTGACACGCCCTGTCGGGATTGTCATGATGCTGGCCTATGTCGCTTTTGTCGCCGCCCAGTATCTTCAACCGCAAATGGTAATCTAGACGCCATGGCCGGCACTTTTGCGTAAGCCGCGCAGGATCGCAAAACCGGCTCTGCCCGTTTTCTTTCGGGCCTGCACTGACTATATCTGACCCAACCCACCAAACCAGCAAGGAGCCCCAATGAGCACAGCAGAGATAGGCTTGATCGGCCTTGGCACGATGGGGGCCGCTTTGGCGCTCAATATTGCGGACAACGGGTTTGATGTGGCTGTCTGGAACCGGACTGTGGAAAAAACCAAGGCATTCCATGCGGATGCAGGTAACCTTGCGCAGCGGATCACGCCGACTGAAACGCTTGAGGCGCTTGTCGCCGCGATCAAGGAACCCCGCGCGATTATTCTGATGGTGCCAGCGGGTGCCGCAGTGGACGAACAGATCGCTGCACTGCGCCCCTTGCTTGGCCCCGATGACATGATCATTGACGCCGGCAACGCGAATTTCCACGACACCAACCGCAGAGTGCGGGCGGCGGGCGCGCTGCCCTATCTTGGCATCGGTGTCTCGGGCGGCGAGGAAGGCGCGCGGTTTGGCCCATCCATCATGGGCGGCGGCAAGCGCGCCTATTGGGACCGCGTTGCTCATATCCTTGAAGCGATCTCTGCCAAACATGACGGACAGCCCTGTGCGACATGGATGGGTGAAGAAGGTGCCGGACATTTCGTCAAGGCTGTCCATAACGGGATCGAATACGCCGATATGCAGATGATCGCCGAAGTCTACGGGATCATGCGCGACGGCATGGGCATGAGCAGCACCGCCATCGCCGATACTTTTGCCACATGGGACAAGGGACCGCTGCGCAGTTACCTGATCGAGATTTCCGGCAAAGTGGCCGCCGCCACTGACCCGGCAACCAGCCAACCGATGCTTGACGTGATCGTGGATGCAGCAGGACAAAAAGGCACTGGCCGCTGGACCGTGATCGAGGCGCAGCATCTTGCCGCGCCAATCCCAGCAATCGAAGCGGCCGTTGTCGCGCGCAATCTGTCGTCAGAGCGTGCGGAAAGGGCAGCTAGCGAAGCCCTTTTTGGAGCAGCACCGCGCCATCTACCGCATGAAACGCTGTCTTTGAAGACGATGGAACAGGCGCTGATAGCGGGCAAGATTCTGGGCTACGCACAAGCCGTAAACATCATA
>CAYGMX010000431.1:0-2901 GCA_964351055.1 uncultured Loktanella sp.
ACGCTTAGGCATGGATTAAGCCTCCGATGCCGCAGAAGCGGCCTTTTCGTTCAGAATGGTTTTGACTTTGGCCGCGTTGCGACGGGCCGCGCGAATGCCTGCTGTGTTCTCAAGCTGGCCGGTGGCCTGCTGAAAACGCAGATTGAAGCTCTCTTTTTTCAGGTTCACCAGCTCTTCACGGAGCTGATCGGGCGTTTTGGCCCGCAGTTCTTTGGCGTTCATGCCATTTTCCTTTTTCAACATCATCGGCAGGCCGCGCAAAGCGTCACCCGATTCCCGATGGAGTGGGGGTAGAAGTGCGCCGTTTAGACCCCATCGCCCAACAAAGCAACCCCTGATGATGCAATGAATCAATCGTGTTGAATGATGCGGACGGGTGCGGGCCTGCTGAACGCCCTATACCTACTTAAGCCGGACCGCTAAGAACACATTATGTCAGATATCAAATCGCTTTTCGCGACCCGCCTGTATCACGCCAAACTTTCGGAACACGGCAAACCCGTGGATGCGGCCGAGCTGGAAAACTCCTGTCTTGTCATCGCCGATGACGATGAAGCGGGACAAGACTGGTGCGAGGAAAACGGCTATCCCGGCTATACCTCCTATGCCTCGCTGACCGACCTGCCGTGGCGCTTTCCGATCTTCAAGGACCTTGTCACCGTTCTCGACGCCCACGTTGCAGCCTTTGCCAAGGATGTGCAGTTTGATCTGGGCGACAAGAAGCTGCAACTTGAAGATATCTGGATTAACATCCTGCCCGAAGGGGGCATCCACACCGGCCACATCCACCCCCATTCGGTCATCAGCGGCACAACCTATGTCGCCATGCCCGACGGGGCGAGCGCGATCAAGTTCGAAGACCCGCGCCTGCCGATGATGATGGCAGCGCCCACACGGGTGAAAGACGCGCGCGACGAGTTGCGAACGTTCTTCTACGCCAAACCCGAGGTCGGCGATGTGCTGCTATGGGAAAGCTGGCTGCGGCACGAGGTGCCGATGAATATGTCCGAGGAAGAACGGATCTCGGTGAGCTTTAACTATGGGTGGGGGTAAAGGAGCCTGAAACAATCAATGAAACCATTTCAGGCATTTTGGTTGCCATTTGAACAGATCGGCACCAAGGACCAATCACTAGGTCAGAATTTGCAGTCTAAAATCTAAAGCCAACAACCGCTTGTGTGCTGACCTCTGTCGCGCGGACACCAATCGTGACACTATCAAACGAAACAGTCACCAACGCACCATAGTTAAATTCGTACTCTGTATCCGGCACTTCATCTGCATAGCACTGGAAACCCAAGAAAGAGTCAGGGCAGTCTGCAAAGCTTTCCCTCACTCCCAGCAACAAGGATGCATCAGCCCGAACTGACTGTGAATTATAGAGATTTGAGCCAACGAGCCCGTTGAATGAAAACGCTTGCCGAAGGGAATTAGCGCCGAAAGTTGAATCAAGCATTTCACCCTCTGCGCCTATGTCAAAGCCCAGAAGGAGCGAAGTGCCCGCGGGAGAAGCAAGTAAGCCGATTGCAAAGGGCGTGTCGTCCGTTTCAGTTGTAGCATCATCATTATTCGTGCCACCGCTGAAATAGAATAATGTGTCTGCGGTAGATTGTGCCATTGCCGATGAAGCAAGGGCCATCGATAGCAGCAGTGCAATTCCAGTTCTTATCGTCATCAAAGTCATTCCTAGTGAGATTATTATTACACCCTCATAGGTTGAATAATGAAAAATAACAACACTAATAGCGTGTCTTTAAGTTTGTAGCTGAATTGCCCCGGATGACCAAAAAAGCCACCGCTGAGAAATCAGCGGGGGCTTTTCCATTTCTTATGCTGGCGTGGAGAACCCCGCCCTACGTAGGTCGGGGCCAACTCCGACACCCGTTTACCAATCTTCGCGAACCACGGTCCGTGTCTTGATCGGCAGCTTCATCGCGGCAAGGCGCAGGGCCTCACGGGCGACGACTTCGGTCACACCGTCGATTTCGAACATCACGCGGCCTGGTTTGACCTTGCATGCCCAGAAGTCGATCGAACCCTTACCTTTACCCATACGCACTTCGATGGGCTTGGAGGTGACAGGCAGGTCCGGGAAAATCCGGATCCAGACGCGGCCCTGACGTTTCATGTGACGCGTCATGGCACGGCGTGCCGCTTCGATCTGGCGGGCTGTGATCCGCTCTGGCTCAACAGCCTTCAGGCCATATGTGCCAAAGTTCAGGTCGGACCCGCCCTTTGCTTCACCGCGAATACGGCCTTTGTGCAGCTTGCGGTGTTTCGTGCGCTTTGGTTGCAGCATCTTCTCTACTCCTTACCGGTCGCGGCGTGGGCCACCAGGACCGCGCGGAACAGCGCCTTCCTGAAGCTCAGCATGTTTGCGGTCGTGGCCTGATGGGTCGTGCTCCATGATCTCACCTTTGTAGATGAAGACCTTAATGCCGATGATCCCGTAGGGGGTCATGGCTTCATAGAGCGCATAGTCGATGTCGGCACGCAATGTGTGCAGCGGCACGCGACCTTCACGGTACCATTCGGTGCGCGCAATCTCTGCACCACCCAGACGGCCAGCAAGGTTCACCCGGATCCCGAGTGCGCCCATGCGCATGGCGTTCTGAACGGCACGCTTCATCGCGCGACGGAAGGATACACGACGCTCAAGCTGCTGACCGATGGATTCAGCAACAAGGGCTGCGTCCAGTTCGGGCTTGCGGACTTCAACGATGTTGAGGTGCAGTTCCGATTTGGTCAGTGCGGCCAGCTTCTGACGCAGACCTTCGATGTCTGCGCCCTTCTTGCCGATGATGACACCGGGGCGGGCTGCATGGATCGTGACGCGGCACTTTTTGTGCGGACGTTCGATGATCACGCGGCTGACGCCGGACTGTGCACATTCCTTCTTGA